>JAOPVF010000423.1 GCA_025963195.1 Mycobacterium sp.
AAATGGTGGCCCGCGGAAAGAAGTTGACCTTCGCGCTGGCCCGCTTCGCCAAGTTCATCATGGAAGAGAGCTTCCCGGGCGGACGGCTTCCCAGCACCAGCATGATGGTCGCCGTTGGTGAGAAGGCCGGGTTCTCCGTGCCCGAGACGTTGTCACTGCGCAATCACTACATCAAGACGCTGGGCATCTGGGCTGCCGCTCTGGAGTACCGCAAGGACGCGCCAAACCCGCTACTGTCTTACGTCCAAGGTTCGCGCTGATGCGATTTCGTTAGACCGCGGCGCCGGGCTTCAGGTAGGTCACCAGGCTGACGTCGAGCGCCTCGTCGACGAAGTAGTACTGGCAACCGGTGAGGTACTTCATGTACCGGTTGTAGTTCTCCTCGTCGGTCGCGGCGATCGCCTCTTCCTTGTGGTTCTCCAGAGCCGCAGCCCAGATGCCGAGCGTCTTGATGTAGTGGTTGCGCAGCGACAGCGTCTCGGCGACGGAGAACCCGGCCTTCTCGCCGACGGCGACCATCATGCTGGTACTCGGAAGTCGTCCACCCGGGAAGATCTCTTCCATGATGAACTTGGCGAAGCGGGCCAGCGCGAAGGTCAATTTCTTTCCGCGGGCGACCATTTCGTCCGGATGGTAGGCGACGCTGCTCTGGATGGTCATCCGGCCGTCGTCGGGCATGATGTCGTAGCAGGTCTTGAAGAAGTCGTCGTAGCGCTCGAACCCGAAGTGCTCGAAGGCCTCGATCGACACGATGCGGTCGACGGGGCTGTGGAACTGCTCCCAGCCCTCGAGTCGCACGTCGAAGGTGCGGTCGCTGTCGATCTTGTCGAGCAGTTGGTTGCAGTACGCCTGTTGGTTCTTGCTCAGCGTCAAGCCAATGACGTTGACGTCGTACTTCTCAATCGCGCGCTGCAGCGTCAAGCCCCAGCCACAGCCGACCTCGAGCAGCGTCATGCCCGGCTTGAGGTCGAGCCGGTCGAGGTGCTGGTCGACGTTGGCGATCTGCGCGTCGGACAACGTGGCGTCCGGCCCGGTGAAGTAGGCGCAGCTGTACTTGCGTGTCGGGTCTTGGAACACGCCGAAGAAGTCGTCGGACAAGTCGTAGTGAGCTTGGATGTCTTCGAAGTGCGGCTCGAGGTGCCTCGTGCCGGTTGAGTTGTCAGACATATTCCTCTTGCTTGGCCTTCCCTTGCTGATGCAGCTGCTGCCGATCTCGGACGGTCTTGCTGTGACCGTACCGTGGTGCGGCCCATCGACATGCCAACTAGCGTCTCAAGTCGGAAACCCTAGCGTTCACCGGGCGGTCGATTCCAATTCGGCTGCCTCCCGCCCACGCGTATCCGTCTACTTGGTCAGCGTGAACTGGCAGACGTCGATGTAGCCCTCGTGGAAGCCCTTGGCACACCCGGTGAGGTAGTGCATGTAGCGGTCGTACACCTCTTCGGACTGGATCGCGATGGCCTCGTCCTTGTGCGCCTCCAAGGCCGCCGACCAAGTGTCGAGCGTCCTGGCGTAGTGCTTCTGCAGCGACTGGGTACGCGTCAGGGTGAAGCCACCCCTCGTCGCGTACTCAGCAGCCATCTCGGTGGTCGGGAGGTATCCGCCGGGGAAGATCTCGGTGAGGATGAACTTCACGAACCGCGCGATCGTAAACGTCAGCGGCAGTCCGGCCGCGGTCATCTGCGGGAGCGTCAGCGCCGTGATGGTGTGCAGCAGCATCACCCCGTCGTCCGGCAGCGCCTTGTAGGCCATCGCGAAGAAGTCGTCCCATCGGTCTTTGCCGAAGTGCTCGAAGGCGCCGATCGAGACGATCCGGTCTACCGGCTCGTCGAACTGCTCCCAGCCATTGAGCAGCACGCGCTTGGTACGCGGGCTGTCGTGCTTGGCGAACTCACTCTCGACATGGGCCTTCTGGTTCTCGCTCAGGGTGAGGCCGACGACGTTGACGTCGTACTTCTCGATCGCCCGCAGCATCGTCGAACCCCAGCCGCAGCCGACGTCGAGCAGCGTCATCCCCGGCTCGAGACCCAGCTTGCCCAGCGCCAGGTCGACCTTGGCGACCTGAGCCTCCTCCAGCGTCATGTCGTCGCGCTCGAAGTACGCGCAGCTGTAGGTCTGAGTTGGATCGAGGAACAGGCTGAAGAACTCGTCGGACAGGTCGTAGTGTGCCTGTACGTCCTCGAAGTGTGGCTTGAGGCCACCCTTCTTGCGTTCCGTCTTGGCCATGGTCGAAGTGCCTTCCTGGCTGGTCAGCGGGCGGGCGGAAATCGGCGATGACTCCCCCGAGCCGTGCTGGACTTGCGAAATGATGCTACCTGTCGGGGGCAACGGTGCCCGAATCGGAACAATCGTCCCCGGTCAGCGCGCTTCGGGCTCAGGGCACTTCAGCGAAGGTGGTCTTGAGTTCGCCGACGATGTCGTCCCACAACGGCTCTGGCAGGTCGTGGCCCATGCCGTCGAACATCACCAGCCGGGCGCGGCGGATGGACTTCGCAACCGCGCGGCCCCCACTCGGGCGCATCAACTTGTCCGCTCGGCCGTGGATCACCACGGTCGGTACGGTGATCAACTTGTCGTAGGACAGCAGGCTGCCGCTGCCGAGGACGGCGGAGAAGTGCCGGGCGATCCCCGCGGGGTAGTAGGACCGCTCGTAGCCTTCGACCGCGTCAGCGCGAAGCTGGTCCTCCGGCGCCGGATACCGCGGGCTGCCGATGATCCTGCTGACCCTGATCGAATTGGCGATGACGCCCTCGCGCGACGTGTCCTTCGGCCGGGTGGTGATGGCACGCAGTTGCTTGGGGCCCGGCGGGGGCAGCAGTGCCTGGTTGTTGCTCGAGAAGATGACCGCGAGCGTCTTGGTGCGGTGCTGGTATCGGGCGGCGAAGATCTGGGCGATCATGCCGCCCATCGAGCCGCCGACGATGTGCGCCTTCTCGATGTGGAGGTGGTCGAGCAGCGCGGCGGCGTCGTCGGCCATGTTCTCCAGCGTGTACACGGCCTCGTTGCCCTTGCCCAGGTACGCGCGGGCCAGCCGGGGCAGCATCTTGGCCCCGGTGTGGCCGCCCTCGACCTTGCTGGACAGGCCGACGTCGCGGTTGTCGTAACGGATGACGCGCAACCCCTGATTGACAAGGCGTTCGCAGAATCCCGTGCGCCACAACAACAATTGCGCGCCAAGACCCATGATGAGCAGGACGGCGGGATCGTTCTCGTCGCCCATGTCCTCGTAGGCGATGTCCAGTTCCCCCGACTTGGCGACACCCGTGCGGACCTTCATCGGGCGTCCAAGTCGTCAGTGTGCTCGCGGGACACCTCGACCATGAAGTTGGCGAAGTACCCGGTCAGCTGCGGGTCGGACATCATCTGCCACTTGGGTGCCAGCAGTTTCATGTAGCGCTCCACGTAGAGGAATTGCTTGCCGATGAGCACCAGTTCGCGCGGCAGCTTGACGTCGTAGGCCTCCGCCAGCGTCGAGAGCTGCTTGCCGATCTCGGCGTAGCTCATGTCGCCCAGCGTCGACATGGTCAGCGGGGTGGTGAACTTCTCGAGGTCCTTGGCGGCCTCGGCCTCCGGCTTCACGTTGCCGACGGCGCCCATCAAGACCACGATCTTGCCCGCCGCGGCGTGGTCCTTGGTGACGAGCAGCGCATAGACGAGCTCGCGCAGCAGCCAGCGGGTGCGTGGGTCGACGCGGCCCATGATGCCGAAGTCGAAGAACACGATCTTGCCGTCGTCGTCGACGTAGAGGTTGCCTGCATGCAGGTCGCCGTGGAACAGCCCGTGCCGCAGCCCGCCCTCGAACACGCTGAACAGCAGCGCCTTCACCAGCTCGGTGCCGTCGAAGCCCGCCTTGCGGATGGCGGCGACGTCGTCGATCCTGACGCCCTGGATGCGCTCCATCGTCAGGACCTTCTCCGACGTCAGGTCCCAGTAGACCTGCGGCACCCGGATGTTCTTGCCGAGCGGCGAGGCATGCATGTGCGACACCCAGGCGTCCATCGACTGCGCCTCGAGCCGGAAGTCGAGCTCCTCGGCCAGGTTGTCGGCGAAGTCGGCGACGACGTCCTGGGCGGACAGCCGGCGGCCCAGCTTGGCAAGCTCGACGAGTTGGGCGCCGCGCTTGAGGATCTGCAGATCGGCGGCCACGCGCCTGCGGATGCCCGGCCGCTGGATTTTGACCACGACCTCCTCGCCGGTGTGCAGCGTGGCGTAGTGCACCTGGGCGATGGACGCCGACGCGAACGGCTGCTCTTCGAACGTCGCGAACAGATTCGCCGGGTCGTCGCCGAGCTCCTCCTTGAACAGCGCGTGCACTTCGTCGGTGTCGGCTGGGGGCACCCGGTCGAGCAGGCTGCGGAACTCGCGGCTCATCTGCTCGCCGAACGCGCCAGGGCTCGACGCGATGATCTGGCCGAACTTCACGTACGTCGGGCCCAGATCGGAGAACGTCTTGGGGATCTCCTTGAGGACCTTCTCCTGCAGGGATCCGCGTCCCATCAGTTTGGTGAGGACCCGTGCGCCGGTGCGTGTGACCTGCCAACCCGTCATGCCGATGCGGGCGGCTTCGACTGGCAGCGGCACCCGATCCAGCCGGGCTACCTCGCGGTGCTTGGTCGAGTTCATACCTGCAGTGTCTCAAAAGCAGAGGTCAGGGGAAAAAGGTGTGGACTGGGTCACACTCTCGCGAGGCCGCGTTCGACGTCGTCCCTGCTGCGAACGGGGTCGGTGCCTGGCACGTGCGTCGGCATGGTGTGGGGCACGGTGGTGCCGCAGGCAACCCGGGCCTGCGCCTCGGTGAACTCGCGGGTGGGCCCTGCCGCGGTGTGCAGCGCGTTGATGGCGGCCCAGATCGCGGTCCGTCGCGCCGTGCGCTCGACGATGTTGGGGGAGGTGTGCTGGACCAACTGGGCCGCCCACTTCGGCATTGTGTCGCGGATGGCCCAGTCGATGGCACTTTGCGGCAGTGGAAGATTCGGGCCGGTGGCCATCGCCGCGCCGTGCGTCAGCGCCAGCCGCGGCAGGTAGGACTCCAGGCAGTCGAGCGTCTCCGCCTTGGTCGTCGGGAGATCGGTGCCACCGAGTGCGTGGCCAACCCTGACGAACTCGCCGTAGTAACGGTCGAGCTTCCTACCGCGCAACGGGCGCGGGTGATACATCTCGTGGGCGGTGGCCAGGCCCCAGACCACGGTCGCGTAGTTCCAGCGCAGCCAGTCCGGGTCGTCGGCGTCATAGGCGGCGCCGTCGGGCCGGGTTCCCTTGATGGTGTGGTGCATGGCCCGCACGGTCTGCGCGAGGCGCTCGGCGGTCTCCGTCGAGCCGTACGCCGTGCCGATGAAGAACGCCACCGAATGACCCAGCCGCGTGATCGCCCCCTTGGGGTCGAGGCGCTGGCTGGCCACGCCGTTGGCGTCGCGCTCGACGAGCCGCGAGTGGTGCATGCCCATCCAGTAGATCGACGGGTCCAGCCGCTCCATGTACGCCGCGCACTGCAGCCCGAAGACCAGCGCCTCCATGTGCGAGTGCACGTGCCACACCGCGCTGCCGGGCCCGAACCAGCCCGGGTCGCCTGCGGGCTCGGCGAATTCGATGCCACGGAAGTAGTTGCGCCGCAGGTTGTCGTACAGGCGCTGTTGCACTTGCTGCTCGACGATCTGGTGCGGCATGAACACGTCAGTCCTCCGTCGGTTTGACTACGCCTGTTGCCACTTTACTACTTTGGCTACACCCGTGACCAGAACTTCGGTGATCGGACGTACGCTTTCTCGATGTCCACACCGACGAGGTGGGCGGGGGTGCCGCTCACCGACCGTCGTGCCGAACGACGCGGCCTGTTGGTCGACGCGGCGTTCGAGCTGTTCGGCGACGGCGGTGAGGCCGCGATCTCGGTGCGGTCGGTGTGCCGCGCGTGCGGGCTCAACACCCGCTACTTCTACGAGAGCTTCTCCGATACCGACGAACTCCTCGGCGCGGTGTACGACGACGTCAGCCGCCAACTGGCCGAGGCCGTCGCGGCCTCGATGGAAGCCGCGGAGGACTCGCCGCGGGCCAGGGCCAGGGCCGGCATGGCCGCAGTGCTCGGATTCAGCTCGGCCGATCCTCGCCGCGGGCGGGTGTTGTTCACCGATGCGCGTGCCAACCCCGTGCTCGCCAAGCGGCGATTGGTCACCCAGGACCTGTTGCTCGATGCGGTGGTGGCCGAGGACGGACGGCTACACCCTGGTGCCGATCCGATCTCTGCGCTGGTCGGCGCGGCGATGTACACCGGCGCGATGGCCGAGCTCGCCCAGCAGTGGCTGGCGGGCAACCTCGGAAACGACCTCCACGCCGTCGTCGACCATGCCCTGGCCCGCGTGCTGGGTTAATCGGGGGTCCCTGGAATCCGCCGCGCCGAAATGCACCTTCGTTAGATGCCCACTCGAAGTGGCGCCGAATCCCGTGCGTCGCAACAGGCGGGCCGTGGCTATCCATTGTGGCGATTGGGACATCGCCATCCGCCTCCCCCGAAGAACAGTTGTGTCGAGCTGGACGGCCGCAGCGGGAGTCGCGGAAAGGCCGTCGGGTCACTGAAACGGCGCTAGACCAGCGGTGGGAATGGAGTCGTGTCGATTTGTCAGACGGCGGGCGTAGCCAGCGGTATTTTGCCGTGGCACGTTCGGAATCGAATACCGCTGCCGCAGAAACAGGGGCCGCTGCGAGGTATGGGCAGCATGTAAAGGTGGTCCTCGCATATCCGCGCGATCGCGTCCTGAAGCCTCCCCGCCGGAGCTGGCCGACCTCGATATGTCATCCAGGCCGTCGCCACCGCGATTGCCCCGAGGAGCATCATCGACTTGACTGCTTCTTCGTCAGACTCGCGGAAGCGAAACCAGGCAGCCACGTCGACATCTTGGAGCTCAAGGGCTTTCGCGATCTGCTCAATCGCCGGCAGCCCCGTGCGATGCCGTTCGAACAAGGTGTCTCGCAGTTGGTTCAGCTCATCAAGGGGCATACGACAAAGCGCTGCCTCCAGGCGTGCATCTACCGCGTTCAGTGGTCCTGATGCAGCGGGGTCGGCGCGACCTCCACCGCGCAGACGATGGTCGGCGTACATGACGCGAGCGTCGCCGTCCGGCCCGACAATCACGGGCATCCTTCGACTGCCTTGTCGTAGGTAATTCCCACCACGGACGGTGTCGCGCTGGCCACCCCTGCGCTGCCCAGTGCCAGCGATGCTCCGAGCAGCGGAATACCTACCGCGATGCGCGCGATGTGCCCCATCTGAACCCCCCCGGGTTATGTAGGTTTTGTGCAGTCTAGAGCAAATACAGCAAACTACCAAGGAACCGCAAGGTGACTATTCGATCAGGGTCGATCGCGATCAGTTCGGCTCGGAGGAGCGTGTCGGCCGAGCGGGCTACCGTCAGGTCAGTGATCCAGCGGCGATGTCACTGTTCATATCAAGTTTCATGGGCACAGTCGCCCGAGATTGCGGCGCCTGGCTAGCCCTGGAGGCCGGCAGCGAAGTTCTCGGCCAACGCGCCGACGACCGGCCGCCACGCCTGCTCGGGCAGGTCGTGACCCATGCCGTCCACGACCACGAAGCGTGCACCCGAAATGATGCGAGCAAGGTTGCGGCCGTTGCGGATTCGCACTAGTGGATCCTCGGAGCCGTGGATCACCACCGTCGGCGCCGTGATCGACCGAGTGAAGCGCAGCAGGCTGCCGGTACCAAGGATTGCGTCGAACTGCCGCAGGCCACCTTGCGGGTAGTCGCTGCGGGCAGTCAGCTCCTCGACGCGGTGGCGCAGTTGGTCGTCCGACGGAAGGAAGTTGGGGCCGTTGATCACTGCGATGTTGCGGACCTCGAAGGCGAGTTTGTCCTCCGTCGGGGCGTCCTTGGCAGGGGGATCGAGTGCCAGCTTGATCACCCGCCACCGCGGCAGCGCCGACAGCGGCTTGCCCGAGCTCGTCATCAACAGCGCCAGCGAGCTGACCCGCTCGGGATGACTACCGGCCAGGATCTGGGCGATCATTCCGCCCATCGACGCGCCGACGACGTGCGCCCGGTCAATTCGGAGATGGCCGAGGAGAGCGCGGGCGTCCTCGGCCATGTCGACGAGCGTGTAGGGCACCGGGCTGCGTCGCCCGAGCGCGTACCGGACGACGCGGGCGTACACCGACCCGTCGGCCTTCTGCCCTGACAGTTTCGTCGAAAGTCCGATGTCGCGGTGGTCGAACCGGATCACCCGGAACTTGCGCTGCAGCAGCAGCTCGCAGAAGCCGTTGGGCCACATCGGGAGTTGGGCGCCGACGCCCATGATGAGCAGGACGGCCGGGTCGGCGGGGTCGCCGAGATCCTCGTAGAAGATCTCGACTCCCTCGCCGCTGATCGCCGTTCCGCTCCGGGTTTGCATGACCTCTGTCTACACCGTGGCCGGCTTCCATGGCTTGACCCAGTCGGTCTCCTGCCAGCCTTCGATCCCGGCGATCAGGTCGTAAAGCGTTGCACCGTCGATGGATTCGCGGATGATGTCGGCCTGACCGGCATGTCTGGCCAGCTCGTTGATCAGATGGTGGATCACCCAGCGCACGGTCCAGTTGTCGATGTCCTTGGGAAACCACGGCACGTCCTTCGGCACCGGTACCGGCGTATCCAGGTCGGCCGATTCCACGATGCGCAGCGTCTCGGCGTTCTGTGCCTTGAACTTGTCCAGCAGTTCGGCCACGGTTTCGTCTTCGCGCATGACGTACTCGTCGTGATACTGGGCGACGATCTCCTCGAACGGCCGGGTGTCCTGCGGTGGAAGCGCCGGCGCTGCCGCGACCCGCTCCATCCAGCTGCGCTGTACGCCGGTGGCGTGCTTGATCAGCCCGCCGATCGACAGTGCGCTCACCGTCGGCGTGGCACGGGCCTGATCGTCGGTCAGGCCGAACGCCAGGGCGGGGTATGAGCTTTGGTGGTATTCGACGAATACCCGCAGGGCGTCACGCTCGTCGCCGACGATGGGGGCTTGTC
>JAOPVF010000447.1 GCA_025963195.1 Mycobacterium sp.
CACCGCCGAGCGAATTGCCGACCAGCGCAGCGCGTTCGATGCCCAGATGGTCGAACAGGTTCAGCAGGGCGGTGGCGCTGTAGCGGTTGTACTGCTCGTGCTCGGTGTGCTTGTCGGAGTGCCCGTAACCGGGCTGATCGACGGCGAGCACGTGGAAGTGCTGGGCAAGCACCGCAATGTTGCGGGAGAAGTTCGACCAGCTCGACGCGCCGGGCCCGCCGCCGTGCAGCAGCACTACCGTCTCGGAATTCCCAACGCCCGCTTCGTGGTAGTGCAGACGCATGTCACGGGCGTCCCCCGTCGCTTCGCTCGCCCCGATTCGGAGCTGCGCATAGCGCGAGGTGGATTCGAACGTTACTTCCTGTACTGCAGTCATCAGACCATCGTGTCCTGGGGTGGCAGCCCGAATTCGTTGTTGCCGAAGATGAGGTAGGCGCGTTCCGGCTCGTTGGCGGCGTGCACGCGCCCGGCGTGCGCGTCGCGCCAGAACCGTTGCACTGGAGCGTCGTTGTTCAGCGCGGTCGCACCCGACGCCTCGAAGAGCCGGTCGACGGACGAGATCGCGCGGGCGGTGGCACGCACCTGGTCGCGCCGGGCCCTGGCGCGCAGCTCGAACGGGATCTCCTTGCCCGCCTCGAGCAACGCGTACTCGTCGCCGACGTTGCCCATCAGCTGGCGCCAGCCGGCGTCGATGTCGCTGGCTGCCTCCGCGATGCGCACCTTGGCGAAGGGATCGTCCTTGGACTTCTCGCCGGCGAATGCCGCGCGCACACGCTTGCCCTGGTGCTCGACGTGGGCGGCGTACGCGCCGTAGGCCATGCCGAGGATGGGCGCCGAGATGGTGGTGGGGTGCACGGTGCCCCACGGCATCTTGTACACCGGAGCGGTGTTGTTCTGCAGGCCACCGGCGGTGTGGTCGTTCATCGACTTGTAGGACAGGAAACGGTGCGACGGGACGAAGACGTCCTTGACCACCACCGTGTTGCTGCCGGTGCCCCGAAGGCCGACGACGTGCCATACGTCGTCGATGCGGTACTCGCTGCGGGGAATCAGGAAGCTGCCGAAGTCGACGGGGCGGCCGTCCTTGATGACCGGACCGCCGAGGAACGCCCACGTCGCGTGGTCGCAGCCCGATGACCAGTTCCAGGAGCCACTGACCAGGTAGCCGCCGTCGACGACGGTGCCTGCGCCCATGGGGGCATAGGACGAGGAGACGCGGACGGTCGGGTCGTCGCCCCACACCTCGTCCTGCGCCTTCTGATCGAACAGCGCAAGGTGCCAGTTGTGCACGCCGATGATCGAGCCCACCCAGCCGGTGGAGCCGCACGCGCTGCCGAGCCGACGCACCGCCTCGTAGAAGATGGTCGGGTCGCACTGCAGCCCGCCCCACTGTTCGGGCTGCAACAGCTTGAAGAAGCCGACCTCGTCGAGCTCGTCGACGGTCTCGTCGGGAAGCTTCCGCAGATCCTCGGTGGCCTGAGCGCGCTTGCTGATGAGAGGCAACAAATCATCGATGCCATCTAGGACGGACTGCACGTCACGTTGTTCAATGGACGTCACTGGTTTGCCTCCAGGATCGGCGGGGCTGGACATCGAGAGTATCCAGAACTAGTCAGAAGATTAGAACACGTTACGATTTGTGTCGAGTAAGGCATTCCCACGGTCGCTAGACCTGCGGAAGAGCATTTTTGTAACGTGTTCTAGTTCTGAGGCGCAAGCACGACGAGAGGAAGTACGGACTGTGACGGACGAGCCGCTCGGCAGCCATGTGCTCGAGCTGCAGGTGGCAGACGTCGTCGACGAGACCGTCGACGCACGTTCACTGGTCTTCAAGGTTCCCGATGGACCAGACGCCCCGCCCATCCCGGCCGACCGGCTGCGCTACGCGCCGGGCCAGTTCCTCACCCTGCGCGTGCCGAGCGACCGCACCGGCTCGGTGGCCCGTTGCTATTCGCTGTGCAGTTCGCCGTTCACCGACGACGCGCTGACCGTCACGGTCAAGCGCACGGTCGACGGCTACGCATCGAACTGGCTCTGCGACAACGCCCACCCCGGCATGAAGATCCACGTGCTGGCGCCGTCGGGCGTGTTCGTGCCCAAGACGCTGGACACCGACTTCCTCCTGCTGGCCGCCGGCAGCGGCATCACCCCGATGATGGCGATCCTCAAGTCGGCGCTGTCGGAGGGCAGCGGCAAGGTGACGTTGATCTACGCCAACCGCGACGAGAAGTCGGTGATCTTCGCCGCGCCGTTGCGCGAGCTGGCGGCCAAGTACCCCGACCGCCTGACCGTCGTGCACTGGCTCGAAACGGTTCAGGGGCTGCCGACCGCCGTGGCGCTCGGCGGTCTGGTCGGGCAGTACCTGGACCGCGACGCGTTCGTCTGCGGCCCCGGCCCGTTCATGGCCGGCGCAGAGGAAGCGCTCAAGACGGCAGGTGCGGCACCCGAGCGGGTGCACATCGAGGTCTTCAAGTCATTGGAGTCCGACCCGTTCGCACGCGTGGTCATTGCAGCCGATGACTCTGCCGACAGCGACGAGGGACCGGCGGCGGCGGTCGTGACGCTGGACGGCGAGACCCACGAGATCAGCTGGCCGCGCAAGGCCAAGCTCCTCGACGTACTGCTCGACAAGGGTCTGGACGCACCGTTCTCCTGCCGCGAAGGCCACTGCGGTGCGTGCGCGGTGCTGACGAAGAGCGGCGAGGTGGCCATGGAGGTCAACGACGTTCTCGAGGATTCGGATCTCGAAGAGGGGCTGATCCTCGCGTGCCAAGCGCGGCCGAAGTCGGATTCGGTCGAAGTCACCTACGACGAATAGGCCGCGGGCTAACATTCGCCGGACCTGAAGAGGGAGCACCATGAAACGGTTTGCCTGCTCTGCCGCGCTGATCTCGGCGACGTGGCTCGCCATGGCCCTCGTCGCGCCGACGGCCGTGTCCTCGGCCGCGGAGAAGTCCGCCACCGCGTCGATCCCCATCGACGACGTGACCACGTTGGAGATCCACACCACCGCCAACTGCGTGAAGGCCGACAATCAGTGCTACTTCACGTCGGCCGCGAACCTGCTGACGCCCGACGGTCCGACCGGCTTTCCTGCGCAGTTCTACGCCAGGCAGAACACCACGCTGCGTTCGATGAACAAGCTGGTCTACCTGGATTCCGACTTCGATGCCCCCAACACCAGGATGTTCAAATCCACTGGGCCGGTTGAGTTCAGCACCGTGTACTTCGACGGCGGCCCGCCCGAGAAGTTCACCCTGCACGGCAACACCCGCACCACCGACTGGTCCACCGGGCAGCCGAAGACCGACGCCGACTACATCGTCTGTTCGTACATCCAGGTGGTGTACGCGAACGTCAACCTGACCACGCCGACCGCCTGCGCACAGACCACCTACTAAGAGTTGACCCGTTGTGGGTCATGCAGCGCCAATCAGCTTGGGGCTAGTTGTTTTCGGCTGGTCCGCGACGTCCAGGCTTTTGGGCTGGTCTGTTCGGGGGTGTGCCGGTTGACTGAACCCTCCCGCTCTTGCTGGGAGCAGGACTCTGGAACCTCAAGACTCACAATCAATTACGGGTCAACTCTTACCGCGGCAGCCCGAGCAGCCGTTCGCCTGCAACGGTGAGCAGAATCTGTTCGGTGCCGCCCGCGATGGACAGGCATCGGGTATTGAGGAAGTACCGCACGTCGGGCGAATCGACGATCCCGGAACCTGCGTAGGACTCCATGATGATCTCGGCGAGCGACTGCCGGTAACGCACGCCGATCAGCTTGCGCACACTCGACGGCGCACCCGGATCATGGCCGCCCAGCGCCATCTTCGCGATCAACTGATCGAGCAGCGAGCCCACCTGAGCCGCGACGATCAGCACGCCGAGCTGGTCCAGTTCGGCGGCGTCGAGATCACGACCCTCGACGATTTCGAGCAGGTGCTCCATGCCCTTGTCCAGAGCACCACCGGAGGCCATGGCGATCCGCTCGTTGGCCAGCGTGGTGCGGGCCAGCGGCCAGCCGCCATTGACCTGCCCGACGACCATCTCGTCGGGCACGAACACGTCATCGAAGAACACCTCGTTGAAGAGGTTGTCACCGGTGATCTCGCGCAGCGGCCGGATGTCGATGCCCTCGGACCGCATGTCGACGAGGAAGTAGGTGATGCCCTTGTGTTTTGGAGCGCTCGGATCCGTTCTGGCGAGACATACGCCCCACTGGGCCCAGTCAGCCCGCGACGTCCACACCTTCTGCCCGGTGAGCCGCCAACCACCGTCCCCGCGTTCGGCCTTCATCCGCAGTGACGCCAGATCAGAACCCGCACCCGGCTCGCTGAACAGCTGGCACCAGAACACCTCGCCGGTCAACGTCGGCGGTACGAAGCGCTCGATCTGCTCAGGGGTACCGTGCTCGAGAATGGTTGGCGCAGCCCACCATCCGATGACCAGATCGGGGCGCGTCACACCCGCAGCGGCGAGCTCCTGGTCGATCACCAACTGCTCGGCAGGGGTGGCGGCGCGCCCGTACGGCCTCGGCCAGTGCGGCGCAAGCAGTCCCGTCGCGGCCAGTGCCACCCGCCACTTGTCTTCGGTCAGGGCCGCGATGTCGGCGACGGTGGACGCGATCTCTGGCCGAATGTCCTCGGCGCCAACGACGTCGACGTGCAATTGCCTGCGCACGCCGGCCCTGGTTAGCTCCGCGCTACGGCGCAGCCAATGCGACTTGCCGCCGAGGAACTGCGCAAGGGCGTAGGCGCGGCGCATGTAGAGATGCGCGTCGTGCTCCCATGTGATGCCGATTCCGCCGAGCACCTGGATGCAGTCGCGCGCATTGACCTTGGCCGCCTCGATGCCGATGACCGCGGCCACCGCCACGGCGATCGACAGCTGCAGTTCGTCCTTGTCGGCGACGGCGCCCGCCGCGTCGGCGGCGGCGACCCGGATCTGCTCGGACCGCAGCAGCATCTCCGCGCACATGTGCTTGACCGCCTGAAAGCTGCCGATCGGCTTGCCGAACTGCTCGCGTACCTTGGCGTACTCGGTCGCCGTCTCGAGCATCCAGCGCGCCAGCCCGGCGGCCTCGGCGGCCATCACGGTGGCGGCCAGGTCGACAACGCGTTGATACGGCAGATCGAGCGTGGCGGCGGGCGCCGACGTCAGCGTGACGCGGGCCAGCGGTCGCGAGAAGTCGGTGGCGGTCAGCGCCTCGACGGTGACGCCGTCGGCGGTGGCATCGACCAGAACCCACTGCTCGCCGGCGGGAAGGATCAACAAGCCGTCGGCCAGCCCGCCCAAGACGAACTCGGCCGTGCCCGTCGCGGTGCCCGATTCGTAGCCGATGTCGGAGCTCAGCGCGACGCCCGCGGTGCGCTCCCCCGAGGCCAGCGCTTCCAGTAGGGCTTCGTCGGTGACGATCAGGGTGGCCAGTGCCGTCGTCGCCACCGGCCCAGGGACCAGCGCGGCGGCGGCTTCGTCGATCATCAGGCAGAGGTCTTCGACGGTGCCGCCCGCACCGCCCAATTCCTCGGGGATCGCGACACCGAAGATCCCCAGCTGCGCCAGCCCCTGGTACGGGGCCCGCCACGCGTCGGGGTCGCCCTGTTCGACCGCTCGCGCGGCCGAAATCGAGCCCGATGACGCGGCCCAACTACGGACCATGTCGCGCACGGCAAACTCTTCGTCGGTGACGGCGGCGGACGCAACAGGCATCTCGGGGCTCCTAGCCTTGGGCGAGAACGCGATGCTTCTCACTAGAACGTGTTCTAATGGTGCCAGCGTTCGAACGTCAAGTCGACCGCCATTACAGCAGGACACTTAGGTGTCCCGGGGGCACGGAGGTGGGAAATCAGAGTGCCGCATGCGTATCGTTTTCACCCAGTGCGCAATCTGAAGGAGCTGACCGCCGCATGCCTGGGTCTTCTCAGCCAGCAGTTACCAATCCGGGTTCGGGGTCCGATTCGACCGCCAGCCCGCGTCAGGTGATGAACGTGGCCGTTCTTGCCGAGTCCGAACTCGGGTCCGAGGCGCAACGCGAGCGCCGAAAGCGCATCCTGGACGCCACCCTCGCCATCGCCTCAAAGGGTGGCTACGAGGCAGTTCAGATGCGTGCAGTGGCCGAACGCGCAGATGTCGCGGTCGGCACGCTGTACCGCTACTTCCCGTCGAAGGTGCACCTCCTGGTGTCCGCTCTCGGCCGGGAGTTCGAACGCATCGATGCCAAGACCGACCGTGCTTCCCTCACGGGCGGCACCCCGTATCAGCGCCTCAACATCATGGTCAGCAAGCTCAACCGCTCCATGCAACGCAACCCCCTGCTGACCGAGGCCATGACGCGTGCGTTCGTGTTCGCGGACGCCTCGGCCGCCGGTGAGGTTGATCACGTCGGCAAACTGATGGACTCGATGTTCGCTCGCGCCATGAGCGAGGGCGAGCCCACCGAGGACCAGTTCCACATCGCCCGCGTGATCTCCGACGTGTGGCTGTCGAACCTGCTCGCCTGGCTAACTCGGCGAGCGTCGGCCACCGACGTCAGCAAGCGACTGGACCTCGCGGTCCGCCTGCTCATCGGCGATGGGGAACACCCTAAGATCTGACCGGTGCGCACGCGAGGAGCAGATGACGATTCGCGACTCCCGGAAGATCTGGTCCGTGCGCTCGACGGCGCCGCCGCGACGCCGCACCTGCTCGTCGCCTCCGACTTCGACGGCACCCTCGCACCGATCGTCTCCGACCCCGCCGATGCCCGTCCGCTGCCCGGCGCTGCCGAGGCATTGATCGCGCTGGCCGGCCTGCCGTCGACGACCGTCGCGCTGGTCTCCGGACGCGCGCTGACCGCGTTGCGCGAGTTGTCGTCCATGCCGACGCCCGTGCATCTGGTGGGAAGCCACGGCGCCGAGTTCGATACCGGGTTCGCACACGACATCGACCGGGACCTGCTGGACCGGATCATCGCCGAACTGACGGAGATCGCCGCAAACCGACCCGGCGTGACCGTCGAACCCAAGCTCGCCAGTGTCGCGTTGCACGTGCGCAATGCCAGCGCGGCCGACGGCGCGGACGCGCTGGACGCCGCGCGTGCCGCCGCGCCGGCGTGGGACGCCGAGGTCACCGCGGGCAAGGCGGTGCTCGAGTTCGCGGTCATCTCGACGGACAAGGGCGAGGCGATCGACATCATCCGAGACCGCGACGCCGCGACGGCCGTGGTGTTCTTCGGCGACGACGTCACCGACGAGAAGGCGTTCCGGCGGATGCGGACGAGCGACGTCGGGGTCAAGGTCGGGCCCGGCGACACGCTGGCCGAATACCGAGTCGAATCCCCCGAGGACGTCGAGGCGGCTCTCGAATACCTGTTGCAGCGGCGGCGTTAGACCGGGCCAGACGTCCTGCCGCGCACCACTTCGGTGTCGAGCACCTCGACCACGGGAAGGCCTGAGCGCGGCGGATTGTGCAGCAGTCGTCCGGCGTGCCTGCCCTTCTCGATACTGGGCTGCTTGACCGTCGTCAGCCCGCGCGCCAACGCGTCGGGGATGCCGTCGAAACCGGTCACCGTCATCTGGCCGGGTACGTAGATCCCGCGCGCCCGCAGACGGTCCATCGCCGAGAGCGCCAATACGTCGGACGTGCACATCAGCGCCGTGATCCTCGGGTTGGCTTCCAGCGCCACCTCGGCGGCCAACCCGCCCGACGTCGGCCGGTGTTCGTAGCTCTCCACCACGGTCAGGGATTCCGGATCCAGGCCGGCGCCGCGCATCGCGTCGTAGATGCCGTTGATGCGTTCGCGCTGCACGTGGAAATGCGGGCTGTCGACGCGCTCCCGATCGGCGACCGCCGGGCTGGTTCCGCCGTGCGGCCACTCGCGCCCCAGCCGCATGGTCAGCAGCCCGATCTCACGGTGACCGAGGCCAATCACGTGCTCCGCCAAGGCCCGCATCGCCGCGCGGTCGTCGATGCCGACCCTGGATGCGCCGGGCATATCCTTGGGTTGGTCGACGACCACCGTCGGCAGGGCGCGCTGCGCCAATACCGGCAGATACGGATCGTCGTCGGACGCCGCGTACACGACGAATCCGTCGACGCCAGCGGAGAGGACGGCGGCCGTGCCGTCGCCGACGGAGCGGTTGGGCCCGACGGCGACGAGCAGTAGGCCCTGGCCGGCTTCCTCGCAGGATTCGGCGAGACCAGCGACGAAGTCCAATGCCGCCGGATCGCTGAACGAGTAGTTGAGCGGCTCGGTGAGTACCAGGCCGACGGCGCCCGCCCTCCTGGTGCGCAAGGAGCGCGCCACCGGGTCGGGCCCGGCATAGCCCAACCGCTTGGCGGTCGCGAGCACGCGCTCGCGCAGGTCGGCCGAGAGTTGGTCGGGCCGGTTGTAGGCGTTGGAGATGGTGGTGCGCGAAACCTTGAGTTCGGCGGCCAACGAGGCCAGAGTCGCCCTACGTCGCGGGACGGGACCTCTGGACATGCTCCGTCACGTTAGCCGATCGAATCGATACTGCCCGGTAACCGGGCGCCAGCGGCCACGTCTTGCGCCGACACGATGCAATTGGTCGGTGTGCCAGGAGAGTTCGAGAAGGCCGTCGAACGACTTGATGTCGATCAACCGGCCGAGCACACCACGCTTTTCGGCGCGCACCTGATGTTGGTTGAGTTCCTCGGCGTGGCCGGCCAAGATCACGTCGGCGGCGTCGGTCGTGGTCGCGGTCGGTCGGCCGAGAGCGTTGACGTGTAGGCGGATCGCCCGGGAGAGCCCCCCACCTCTACATTCTGATGTTCGGCCTGTCGACACGCGGATGCTATCGGCAACCACAGACCGAAACATCCTGTGCAAGTGGGCGTTCACACGCGAGCACGAACCCCACAGGTAAACTCATCGGTATACTTGGTGTATGAGCACCCCTGGCGGCCGCGGCGCACGCCAACGCATCCTCAGCGCCGCGACCAAGCTGTTTTATCTCGAAGGCATCAATGCCACCGGCGTCGAGCGACTGGCCGACGAGGCCTCGGTGTCCAAACGGACGCTCTACCAACACTTCCCGGGCAAGACCGCGGTGGTGGAGGAGTATCTGCGCGCGATCCAGCAGGGAGTCGGCGACCCCATCCAACCCGGACCCGAGGCCGGCCGGCAGCAGCCCCGCGCCCGGATCCTGGCCCTGTTCGACACCCCGCGCGGGCCGATGCG
Source organism: Mycobacterium sp. (assembly GCA_025963195.1). Taxonomy (GTDB): domain Bacteria; phylum Actinomycetota; class Actinomycetes; order Mycobacteriales; family Mycobacteriaceae; genus Mycobacterium. Next base: position 9,170 of record JAOPVF010000447.1, read on the forward strand.
CGGCTGCCCGTTCCACAATGCCGCCGTCGAGGCCGCAGCAGCCATGCCAGAAGTTCAAGAAATCGTGCACGGCCACAAGCGGTCCTTCGTCGACGGCCTCGCCAAGCTGACGAGGCAGGCCGGTGCTGCCAATCCAAAGCTGCTGGCCAACCAACTCGCCGTGCTCTACGAAGGTGCCGCCGCGCTGTCGACCTCCCTCGACGACCGTGCTCCCTGGACACACGCAAGGAAGGCGGCGCAGACGCTGCTGGATCAAGCCGTCAGCTGAAGTAGACCGATCGGTTTACAGCCCGTCGCAGTAGCTGTTACAGTCGGCCACGTCAGTACACCGAACGGTTTACCTCAGGAGAATGCCATGGTTTCACTCGCCGGACAGACCGTGCTCGTCACCGGAGCCAACCGCGGCATGGGCCGCGAGTACATCACCCAGCTGCTCGACCGCGGCGTCGCCAAGGTCTATGCGGCGGCCCGCGACCCTCGGGCGATCGACGCCGACGACCCCCGGGTCGTTCCTCTGCAACTCGACGTCACCGACGCGGGGTCCGTTGCCGAAGCCGGAAGGACTGCGTCCGGCGTCAGCGTCCTGATCAACAATGCGGGCATCGCGCGCATGGCGTCGGTCCTGGATCCCGATACGTCCAAACTGCGTGCGGAGCTGGAGACGAACCTGTTCGGCCCGCTCGCACTGGCATCCACCTTCGCCGATCGGATCGCCGAGAGGTCCGGTGCCATCGTCAACGTCGCGTCGATCCTCGCGTGGCTGCCCATCGGGGCGAGCTACGGCGTGTCGAAGGCCGCGGTGGCATACGCGACGGATTCGATGCGCCTCGAACTCGGCCCCCGCGGGGTGCAGGTGTTGGGCGTCTACGTGGGGTTGGTCGACACCGACATGGGCAAGT
>JAOPVF010000474.1 GCA_025963195.1 Mycobacterium sp.
GGATCCGCGGACCGAAGATCACCAGCAGCAGCGCGCCGATCAGCAGGATCGGAACCACCTGGGTGAACACGTGCTCCGGCAGGTGCAGCAGCAGCCACGCGCCGACGCACGCGCCGAGCAGCGACGCTGGGATCTGCCAACGCAGCCGGTCGCCCTGCCCTTCTAATTCACGCCGGTATCCCCATGTCCCTGAGACGCCACCGGCGACCAGTCCGACGGCGTTCGACATGGTCGCGGTGATCGGCGGGTAGCCCAGCGCCACGAGGGTGGGAAAGGTGATCAACGTGCCCGAGCCGACGATGGCATTGATGCCCCCGGCTGCGACGCCGGCCAACGAAATCAGGATCATGTGGGCGACGGACACCCGACGACCCTACCGAGGGACCCATGGGCAATGACAGGTGCTCAAAGTCCTGAATTGCATACTGAATTCACTTGCGCGGCTTGGCTCCGCGCTTCTCCCGAACCCGCACGTTGATCCGGATCGGGCTGCCCTCGAAGCCGAACGTCTCGCGCAACTTGCGCTCGAGGAACCGCCGGTAGCCCGCCTCCAAGAAGCCCGAGGTGAACAGCACGAACGTTGGCGGGCGCGCCGTGGCTTGAGTGGCGAACAGGATCTTGGGCTGCTTGCCGCCCCGCACCGGGGGCGGTGTGGCAGCGACGATCTCCTTGAAGAAGGTGTTCAGCCGGCCCGTCGAGATCCGCGCGTCCCACGATTCGAGAGCACTCTCCAGGGCAGGCACCAGCTTCTGCACCGCCCGGCCGGTCTTGGCCGAGATGTTCACCCGCTGCGCCCACTGCACCTGCGCCAGATCCATGTCGATCTCGCGGTCGAGGAGGTAGCGCCGGTCCTCGTCCATCAGATCCCACTTGTTGAACGCCAACACCAGCGCACGCCCGGCCTCGATCACCATCGTCAGCACCCGCTGGTCCTGCTCGGTCAACGGCTGCGACGAATCGATCAGGACTACCACCACTTCGGCGGCATCGATCGCGCCGCGTGTCCGGACCGACGCGTAGAACTCATGGCCGCTGGCCTGGCCGACCTTGCGACGCAGACCGGCAGTGTCGACGAAACGCCAAGTCTTGCCGTCCAATTCGATCAGCGAGTCGACCGGGTCCACCGTGGTGCCCGCGACGTCGTGGACCACTGACCGCTCGTCGCCGGTCAGCCGGTTCAGCAGCGAGCTCTTGCCGACGTTCGGCTTGCCGACCAGCGCCACCCGTCGCGGACCGCCGCCGCTGGACGCGACCGCGGACGCCTCCGGCAGCACCTCCATGACCCTGTCGAGCAGGTCGGCCACGCCACGGCCGTGCATCGCGCTCACCGGGTGGGGCTCCCCCAGCCCGAGCGACCACAACGATGCGGCCTCGGCCTCGACGCGTTCGGTGTCAACCTTGTTGGCCGCCAGGAACACCGGCTTGCCGGACCGCTGCAACCGCTTGGCGGCGGCCTCGTCGGCCGACGTCGCCCCGACGACGGCGTCCACCACGAGGATGATGACGTCGGCCGTGCGCATCGCGACCGATGCCTGCTCGGCGACCAGTCCCTGCAAGCCCTTGGCGTCCGGTTCCCAGCCGCCGGTGTCCTGCACGAAGAACCGGCGACCGAGCCAGCTCGCGTCATAGGAGATGCGGTCGCGGGTCACGCCAGGAATGTCCTGCACGACGGCCTCGCGCCGACCGAGGATCCGGTTCACCAGCGTCGACTTTCCGACGTTGGGCCGCCCGACGACGGCGACCACGGGAGGCGGGGTCGATTCCTCTTCGAGGTCGGCCGACACGTCTTCGGGGCCCAGCTCCCAGTCGGCCTCGTCTACCCAGGTGCCGTCCTCATCAGATGTGCTCATCGACTCGCTCCGGCGCGCTGCTCGACGAGATCCAAAAGATGCGCCACCACGTCTGATTCGCTCATGTCGCTGGAGTCGACGATCATCGCGTCGTCGGCTGCTCGCAGCGGTGACACCGCGCGCGTCGAGTCCAAGTGGTCGCGGCGGCGCACGTCGGCAAGCACGCCGTCGTAGTCGTCGCCGAGTCCGTTCGCGACGTTCTGGTCGTTGCGGCGTCGTGCCCGCTCCTCGGCCGACGCGGTCAGGAAGATCTTGAAGTCGGCGTCGGGCAACACCACCGTGCCGATGTCACGTCCCTCGACCACGACGCTGCCCGGCCCCGCGGCCAGCTCGCGCTGCCGCTGCACGAGCAGAGTCCGCACGGCGGGCACCGCCGATACCGCGGACACCGCCTTGGTCACGGCGTCGCCGCGAATCTCTGATGAAACGTCTTCTCCCGCAAGGCAGGACACGTCCTCATCGGGATCGAAGCCGACCGCCAGGTCGACACCGGCGGCGAACGCACCCACCTTGGCCTCGTCATCGACGTCGACACCGGCGCGCAGCACTGCCAGCGTCACGATCCGGTACATCGACCCGGTGTCGAGGTAACGCGCGCCAAGTGCGCGAGCCAATCCCCTTGAAACCGAGGACTTTCCCGTTCCAGCTGGGCCGTCGACGGCGATCGTCACCGAGCGGCTCACATTCCCACCGCCTTGTACAGTTCGCCGATCTCCTTGGTAGTCAACACGCGGATGCTGCCGGGACGCTGCTCCCCCAACGAAACCGAGCCAATGTCGGTGCGCACCAATTCCTTCACGGGGAAGCCGACGTGCGCAAAAAGCCGCCGCACGATTCGCTTGCGCCCCTCGTGCAGCGTGACCTTCACCAGTGACTTGCCTGGCACGGCGTCCATCACGGCGAAGTCGTCGAGCGCAACCGGTCCGTCGTCGAGTTCGACGCCGGCCTTCAACGTCTTGCCAAGCCCGCGCGGCACCGAACCGAGGACCGTCGCCAGGTAGGTCTTGGGCACCTCGTAGGACGGGTGCATCAGGCGGTGCGCCAGCTCGCCGTCGTTCGTCAGGATCAACAGGCCCTCGGTGTCGGCATCGAGGCGTCCGACGTGAAAGAGCTTCTTGTTGCCGCGAACTCGGTATTCGACCAGATCGCCGACGCACGGCCTGCCCTGATCGTCGGACATCGTCGAGTGCATGCCGCGCTCTTTGTTGATCGCCAGGTAGACCATCGTGTCGTCGATCGCGATCCGGGCACCGTCCACCCGGATCACCGACGTATCGGGATCGACCCGGGTTCCCATCTCGGTCACGATCCGGCCGTCGATCTCGACGCGGCCGTCCCGGATCATCTTCTCCGCGACCCGCCGCGACGCAACTCCCGCCTGCGACAACACCTTCTGCAGTCGGATGCCTTCGTCTGGTTCAGCCATGTCAGTCCCGATCCACGTCGAAGGTCATCGGCTGTGCCGAGGTGCCCGAGGCTCCGCCGAGCTTGATGAAACGCGGCTCGTCGCCGAGAGATTCGGTGATGTCGTCGATTACGTCGATGTCGGGAAGCAGCGGTGCGATGTCCGGCAGGTCGGCCAACGATGACAGTCCGAGCCGCTCGAGGAACAGCTCGGTCGTCGCGAAAGTAACTGCGCCCGAATCGGGGTCGACGCCCGCCTCGGTGATCAGGCCGCGGGCCAGCAGGGTCCGCATCACCGCGTCGACGTTGACGCCTCGCACCGCGCTCACCCGCACACGAGTCACCGGCTGCCGGTAAGCGACCACCGCCAGAGTCTCGAGCGCCGCCCTTGTCAACTTGGACCGGGTGCCGTCGAGCAGCAGCCGCTCCACGTAGGGGGCGAAGCGCGACCTGGTGTACATGCGCCAGCCACCGCCGGCGTCGCGCAGGTCGATGCCACTGTCGCGGGCGGTGAGCTCCTCGGCCATCAGCTGCAGCTTGGCTGCGATCCGGTAGGCGGGCTGATCGAGTGCCGCGGCCAGCGCATCCGCGGGCACCGGGGTGTCCACCACCAACAGCAGCGCCTCGAGCGCCGAGCCGAGTTCGTCGTCGTCCAGTTCTGGGGCGGTCGCAACGTCGATGCCCAGATCGAGGCCGTCGACGTCCTCCTGCAAGTCGTCCTGCAAGTTGTCTGTCATGAGTCTGTCTCTTCCACCGCCGTTGCCAGGCGTTCGTTGTCGGGCCGGTTGCCGGTCCACGAAACCTGCAGCACTCCAAGCGGTTCTACTTGCTCGAATGCTACCGCGTGGGCCCTGAACAATTCGAGCAGAGCCAGGAACCGCCCGACGATCTCGAGCCCACCCGTGCAGTCGCCAACCAGATCGCCGAACGTCAGCCACTCCCCAACGCCGCGCTGCTCGAGCAACGACAGCACATGCTGGGCCTGTTCCGGCACCGACACCGCGGACGCGTGGAGGTGCTCGAGGCCCACCGTGGGCACCGGTCTCGGCGTGAACGCCGCCGCGGCGATCTGGGCGAACCGCTCGGCGTCCACCCCGAGCATCACCTCGGGCAGCAGGTCCTCGTACTGGTCCTCAAGTGACACCGCCCGCGGGTAGCTGCGCAACGCGGCCGCCTCCAGCTCGGCGAACATCACGGCGACGTGCTTGTACGCCCGGTACTGCAGCAGCCGCGCGAACAGCAGGTCACGCACCTCGAGCAGGGCGAGGTCTTCCTCGTCGTGCACCTCGCCCGCGGGCAGCAGGCGCGCCGCCTTGAGGTCCAGCAGCGTGGCGGCAATCACCAGGAACGCCGTCGTCTCGTCGAGTTCGAGCTGCTTGGCGGCTGCCTTGGTGTACGCAATGAAGTCGTCGGTGACCGTATGCAACGCCACCTCGGTGACGTCGAGCCGGTGCGCGAAGATCAGCTGCAACAGCAGATCGAAGGGACCCTCGAAGTTGGACAGCCGAACCCGGAAACCCTCTGCGGCGCCCTCCTCCGCAACGGCTCCGATCTGCGGTGTGGTCTCGGTGCTCACGCGCCCATCCGGTCGATGACCTCACGTGCAAGCAACCGATACGCTTGGGCACCACCGGATTTCGGAGCCCACGTGGTGATCGGCTCGCCGGCGACGCTGGTCTCGGGGAAGCGGACCGTCCGCGCGATCACGGTGTCGAAGACAAGATCGCCGAACCGCTCCAGCACCCGGGCCATCACCTCGCGGGCGTTGACGGTGCGCGTATCGAAGCGCGTGACGAGGATGCCGCTGATGTCCAGCCTGGGATTGAGCCGGTCGCGCACCTTGGCGACGGTGTCGGTCAACAGGGCCAGGCCGCGCAGCGAGAAGTACTCGCACTCCGTGGGGATGATGACGCCGTCCGCGCAGGCCAGCCCGTTGACGGTGAGCAAGCCGAGAGAAGGCTGGCAGTCGATCAGCACGTAGTCGTAGCGGTCCAGCACCGGATGCAGCGCCCGGGCCAGCGACTGCTCGCGGCCCACCTCGTTGACCAGCTGGATCTCGGCGGCGGACAGATCGATGTTGCTTGGCACCAGATCGAGGCCCTTGACGCGGGTCTTGATCAGTACCTCGTCGATGGACACCTTCGGATCGACCAGGAGGTTGTGCACCGTGTGGTCGAGCTCGTAGTGCGGCACGCCGAGCCCTGCCGACAGCGCGCCCTGCGGGTCGAGGTCGACCAGCAACACGCGACGGCCGTACTCGGCGAGGCTGGCACCCAGGTTGATCGTCGACGTCGTCTTGCCGACGCCACCCTTCTGGTTGCACATGGCGATCACCTTGGCCGGCCCGTGCACGCTCTTCGGCTTGGGTTCGGGGATCACCCTTGGCGGTCGTCCGGTGAGGCCGGCGACGTCTCCTGCGTCGTCGCTCATGCCAGACCATCGCTGATCAGACAACCCACACCCATGGCGAACATCGGGTGAAGTCTAACGGTTGAGCAGGCCCGCAACGGCCAACCCGCGGGCAACGTGGCCGTCAGATCCGCCAGTGACGGGCCTAGGCTGGCGATCATGAGCCTGAAGCAGCGCCTGCCGTTCCTGCGCTGGTCGTTTCTCCGACTCGCGCTCGGCGTCCGCAACATCACGACGACCGGTCAGATCGGCGACGGTCGCGAGGCCGCGGCCGTCGACTATGTCCTTGCCAACTCCAGCAAAGGCGACGTCGACGGCGTCCTCGCCGCCATCGACGAATTCGCCTACGAGCAGTCGTTTCTGATCAACGTCGGTGACGAGAAGGGCGCCCTTCTCGACGCCGCCGTGACCCGGGCGAACCCGAAGCTCGCACTTGAGCTGGGCACCTACGTCGGCTACGGCGCCCTGCGAATCGCGCGCGCGGCGCCGCAAGCCAGGGTGTACTCCGTAGAGTTGGCCGAGGCCAACGCCGTCAACGCGCGACAGATCTGGGAACACGCCGGGGTCGGTGACCGCGTCACCTGCGTCGTCGGCACCATCGGCGACGGTGGCGCCACCCTGGACGCGCTGGCCGCAGCGCCCGGTTTCGGTGCCGCGGCCCTCGACTTCGTGTTCATCGACCACGACAAGAGCGCCTACCTCACCGACCTGCACAGCATCGTGTCCCGCGGCTGGCTGCACGCCGGCTCGATCGTCGTGGCCGACAACGTCAAGCTGCCCGGCGCCCCGAAGTACCGCGCCTACATGCGGGAACAGCAGGGCAAGGGATGGAACACCATCGAGCACGCGACCCACGGCGAGTACCAGACGCTGATCGCCGACCTGGTGCTGGAGTCGGAGTTCCTAGGCTGACAGCTCGGCGGCGATCTCGCCGCGTTTGGCCACCGGCATGCCGCGTTCGTCGAAAACCCCCAGGTGCCCGACGATCGCGCCGAGGCCGGGCAGATAACCGGTCGCGCAGATCACGACCTGATGCACAGCGGAAATCTATCGCGCCCGTGGATGCGCTCCGGCCCATACTTCGCGCAGCGCGTTGACCGTGACCATGGTGTAGATCTGCGTCGTGGTCACCGATGCGTGGCCGAGGAGTTCCTGCACGACGCGGACGTCGGCGCCACCCTCCAGCAGATGTGTCGCGAACGAGTGCCGCAGGGTGTGCGGTGACACCGCGGCCGAGATCTTGGCCCGTTCTGCGGCGTCCTGCAGCACCTGCCAAGCGCTCTGCCGGGACAGCCGCCCGCCCCTGACGTTGAGGAAGATCGCGGGCGTGGCCTTCCCGCGCCGGGCCAAGTCTGGGCGGCCACGCACCAGGTAGGCGTCGAGGGCGCCGACGGCGGGCCTGCCGATCGGGACCAGGCGCTGCTTGCCGCCCTTGCCGCGCAGCAAGACGGACCGGCTGTGGGTGTCGACGTCGTCGACGTCGAGGCCGACGGCCTCCGAGATCCGCGCCCCCGTCGAATACAGCACCTCCAGCAGCGCCCGGTTGCGCAGGGTCAGCGGCCCGTCGGTCTCGCTGTCACCGCCCGCACCGTCCAAGAGTGCGAGCACGTCGTCGACGGACAGGCT
>JAOPVF010000488.1 GCA_025963195.1 Mycobacterium sp.
CGTCGCCGACTCAACGGCGAGGTGATCGACTTCGTCGAACTCGACATGCCCACCCAGACGCTGGACACCATGGCGGCGATGTGCACCATCACCCCGGAAGCATTGCAGCACAACGGCATCGACCTCCTCCGGGTGCCGGGTTCGCTGCACGCCGCCGAGCACGCGGCCATCGGGCTGCTACCGCTGGTGGCCAGCTGCGACCGTGGCGACATCGGGGGGGTGTCAATGGCGGTCGGCCCGGAGGACGGCTTGCCGACTATCTTCGTCTACGACGGTTATCCAGGCGGTGCCGGCTTCGCCGACCGCGGCTTCCGCGAGATCACCACGTGGTGGGGAGCCACCGCGGCGGCCATCGACGCGTGCGAGTGCCCACACGGCTGTCCGTCGTGCGTGCAGTCACCGAAGTGCGGCAATGGCAACGACCCACTGGACAAACGGGGAGCGGTCGCGGTGCTGCGTCTGGTGCTCGGCGAGTTGGCACGTCACGGTGGGTGACGGGCCCGCGGGACGACCCACCCTCGACAGTCGTCTCACGGATCGGTCGCGGGACCGAGACCGATTCTCGCCGAACACACAGTCGATGCGAGGAACGGCCGGACAACGCGATCCGTTCTCAATCCCGCGTCGAACTGGAGGAGAACACCTTCGCGGGCCTGCTTTCGCTGCGCCGGCCCACCGACGACGAACTCGCCGGTGTCGCCGAAGCACCGCGGTCCCGCAGCACCCGAAAGGGTCGCTCTGGCAAAGGGCAAGGATACGGCGGCACCTGCCCACTGAATCGGTGTCCCCTGGCATCGCAGTCACATCAGCCAGGGCCGGCCCGCGCGACGGCTTGCGCCACGCCCAGCCCCCACCGTCCGAGCGTCGCATCGACGTCGACGGTGACCACGACGTCGAGGGACTCCACTGCGCACGAGGTGGCGCGCGCATTCATCTGACGGGCGACCGAGACCGCCCATCCGCATGCCGTGTTCTGTCCTTCGGCGAGCCTGCCCGCCGCGGCCAATGCTGCCAGGTCGGCGGCCGACTGCGCGCGGTGTCGGGCGATCACCGCCGAGCCGACCACCATGGTCGCACCGACGCCGGCGAGGATCAACGCCATCATCGCCACCGCCAGCAGGGTCGCCGAGCCGCGCTCACGGCGATCCCGGTTCGAGCGCTGCGACGCCTTGGGCCGCGATGGTGATCCCGGGTAGCAGAGGCGATCTCGCGACAACTCTGGCGACGACGCGACCGTCGCTGCGACGCAACTCCAACCCCGCCCCTGCCGGACCGACCGCGCGTGCCACCTCGGAGGCGCCCCGATCATCGCCCCGCGCCGCAAGCCTCGCGGCCTCGCGCGCCGCATCCACGCACCGCACCTGCATCGCCACGGCCGAAAGCCCCGCGAGGCACAACACCAGGACCACGACGAGCGCTGCCACCGCGAACGCCGCCTCGACCGTGACGCTGCCCGCATCGTCGCTCAGACGTTGGTGTTGAGCGCCCGGGTGATGATGTTGGTCAGCGCACTCACGATCGAGTCGCCGGTCACCACCGTGTAGAGAATGGCGCCGAATGCCGCCGCGGCGATGGTGCCGATGGCGTACTCGACCGTCGACATCCCCGACTCTTCGACCACCATCATGCTCAACCGCATCTTCAACTGCCGAAAGACGTTGTTCATCTTCGTAGGTCCCCCTCATTCGTGCACACCCCGCGGCACGTCCGCGAAGCAACAACCCGGCAGGCCCGCTCACCACACGCCCGACCGCAACACGTCACCGGCCAAGCCCACGACCACCGGCACGATGCCAAGGCAGAGGAAGGCAGGCAGATAGCAGAGCCCAAGTGGCCCTGCGATCAGGACCGCCGCACGCTCGGCGGCCGCCTGCGCTGCGTCACCGGCATCGAGCCGGGACTGCTCGGCCAGTTCTGCCACAGCCTGCGCCAGCGCCGTGCCCGACGACGCCGACCGTCGAGCCAGGCGCAGGAGCGCCTCCACCCGCTGATCCGAAGGCCGGCCGGAGCTAGTCCATGCGGTGACGGGGTCGGCGCCGAGAGTCAGCAGATCCGCCGCCCGCACCAGCACGCCTGCCAACGGGTGCGGTGCGGACGGCCCAGTCGCTGCGGCCGCAGTGGCCACGGCCATGCCCGACGCGAGGCATGCCGCGAAGACGTCGAGGCTGGACGCGACGGCGAGGGGATCGCTGGACCGATCGGACTGCGGTCGCGGCAGGGACGCATCGTTCGCCCCGTCGAGCCGGCACACGGCGCGCGCGGAGTTACCGCCGATCAGCAGCGCCATGGCCAATAGCAGTGCGGCCCAACTCATGTGAGCACCCCATTGGTGATGCGGTCCGACCACGCCAGGCCGCAGCACGCCAGGACGACGCCGATGACGAGCAGCCAGCCACCGGGACCACCGGACAGCAGGAAGCGCACCGGGTCGGCGCCGATCAGTTCACCGAGGCCGATGCCGAGCAACGGCAGCCCGGCGAGGATCATCGCCGTCGCTCGGGCTCCTGCCATGCCCGCCCTGACCCGGGACGCATAGCGGCTCCGCTCGACGACGTCGCGGTGCGCCGTACGCATCAGCGTCGCGATGGCCAGGCCGTGCGCATGGGCCAACTGCCAGCACGCCGCCAATCGTTCCCACTGCCCGGGCAGCATCGATTGTGCTGCAACGTCTCTCAGTCCTGCGCCGACGTCGGCACCCAGCCGCGCCCGCGCCGCCACCTCGCTCAACCTGGCCGCAACGGGACCGTCCACCTCGGACGCCGCGGTCTCGAAGGCCGCGATGGGGTGAGCACCGACGCGCAATTCACCGACCAGAACGGTCAGCGCCGCCTGAAGGGCAGCGGATTCCACAGCCTGACGCGCACTGGCCACGGCACTGCGTCGCCGTGCGGTCAACGTCAGCGCCACGATCACGCATGCCACGATCACGGTGATGGGCACGACGAGTGCCAGTGCGACGACGCACGGAAGTGCTGCGAGTATCCACGCGGAACGGCTCGCCCGTCTATGGCCATCTCGCAGTCCGAGCCGTAGCCGCGGCGGGCCGGGTGCAATCAACAAGGCCAGCGCGAGGCTGACGGCAGCCACGCTCACGCCCGCCTCCGCGCAACGAGACTTCTCAAATCCGCGATCCCGTCGGCGAATCCGCGGTCGGCCTGCCATGCGGTGAGTGCGCTCACCAGTCCATCCGATCCGCGCCGCAGCACGGCGATCTCGGCCAGCTGCCTGCGTCCGCCGCGGTCCCTGCTGACGTGCAGCAGCACCTGAACAGCTGCGGCGAGCTGGCTGTGCAGCGCTGACCGGTCCAGACCCCCGAGTGCGGCAAGTGCCTCCAGACGCGCAGGCACCTCGGCGGAACTGTTCGCGTGCACCGTGCAGGCGCCCCCGTCATGGCCGGTGTTCAGCGCGGACAGGAGATCGACGACCTCGCCGCCGCGGACCTCACCGACCACGATCCGGTCGGGCCGCATTCGCAGGGCCTGCCTGACCAGGTCCCGGACCGTCACCTCACCGATGCCCTCGACGTTCGCGCAGCGCGCCACCAACCGGACCAGGTGCGGATGCCGCGGCGCCAATTCCCCTGCGTCCTCCACGCATACGATGCGTTCGTCGGGTGACATGGCGCCCATCGCGGCGGACAACAGCGTGGTCTTGCCCGCGCCCGTGCCGCCCGAGACCAGGAAGGCCAACCGCGCGCCGATGATCTCCGAGAGGAGCCCGAGTGCATCCGCGGCGATTGCGCCTGCTCTGACGAGCGCATCGAGGTCTTGAGTGGCCGGTCGCAGCACGCGTAGCGACAAGCACGTCCCGCCGCCGGCGATCGGGGGGAGCACCGCATGCAGCCGCACCGCGACGTCACCGATGCCAAGGCCGGTCAATTGTCCGTCGACCCACGGCTGCGCCTCATCGAGCCGCCGCCCCACCGACAGCGCCAGGCGCTGCGCCAGTCGCTGCACTGCGGCGTCGTCGGCGAACCGGATCGGGCTGCGGCGCAATCCGTTCCCGTCATCGACCCATACCGAGTCGGGTGCGGTGACCAGCACGTCGGTGGTGCCGTCGGCGCGCAGCAGCGGCTCAAGGATTCCAGCCCCGGTCAGCTCGGTTTGCAACACGCGCAGGTTGCTCAATACTTCGGTATCACCAAGCACGCCACCGGATTCCGCGCGAATGGCGGCGGCGACCACGTTCGGGCGAAGCGTTGCCGACTCGGCTGCCAGCCGCTCCCTGACCCGGTCGATGAGCGAGGTGTTCACGCCGCCCCCACCCGCTGAGGCAGCACCGTCAACACCCGTCGGGCCGCCGTCGCCAGCGGAGAACGGCGACGCAACCGCAGTCCACCGTGCTCGAGCATGGCCGCAACGCCAGGTTGAGGGCGCATCGCGGCAAGTGGTGGCAGCCCAACGATCTGGGCCACGTCGGACGAGCTCAGTCCCCCCGGCGACGGCCCGCGGACCACCAGACCGACGTTCGGGTTGGAGGCCACCAGCCACTGGGCGGTGGCTGCTGCGGCAGCACACGACCGCACGTCTGCGGGTGTCAGTAGAACCACCAGATCGGCGGCGTCCAGCGCGGCTTCGACGACGGCGGTGGCTCGCCGTGGAAGGTCGCACACGACGGTGGTGCCGCCGCGCCGGCCGGCGTCGATGACCGCGCCGAGCGCCACCACGTCGACATCGCTGGGGGCGCGGCCCGCGGACAGCACCGTCACGCCGTCCCGGGTGGGGAGCGCGTCGTGCAGGGCCGCGTAGTCGAGCCGTCCGCCCTGCAACGCCAGGTCAGGCCAGCGCAACCCGGCCTCGGCTTCCCCGCCCACCGCCAAGTCGATGCCACCGCCCCACGGATCCGCGTCGACCAGCAGCGCCGTCGGCGCGGTGAACGCGAGTGCCGTCGAGAACACCGACGCGCCGGCACCACCCCGTCCACCGATCACCGCGAGAACGGCTCCGTGACGCTCGGCCCGTCGCGACTCCACCGCATCGGAGAGCTCGGCGACGAGATCGGCCTCCTGATCCGGCAAGGCCAACACCCGCTGCACACCGACGGTGATCGCCGCTTCCCACTGCCCCGCCCGCGGCTCGGCGCGACCGACGAGGAATACGCGGCCGCGGCGCGGCATGGCGAGTTCGGCACAACGGCAGGCGGTTTCAACGTCGAGTACGACCGCCGAAGCGGCTTCCCACACCTTGCGGCTCGATGGTTCGGACGCGTGCACCACCCGGATCCCGACGGCTGCGCCCACGCGCTCGACCTCGTTGCGCAGGTCCGCATCCGTGACCAATGCGAGTATCCCGCCGCTGGTGTTCATCACCCCACTCTGAGCGAGTGTGACGAAGAATCGCTACGCCAGCGAAGCAATCTGTGGACCAAATCGGATCTGTGCACAACGGCTTCAGCGGGACCAAGTACGCCGGCGGCGCGGCTCGGCGGGTGCGCTCGAGCGGAAGAAAGACCCCAGAAAAGGGACGACCCCCGCCAGGGGGGGAGGAGGCGGAGGTCGTCGTGTATCAGCCCCGGGGGGTCGGGCTGATGCACACCCGGCATAAGCCGAGTAATGCTCACTATACACACGCT
>JAOPVF010000409.1 GCA_025963195.1 Mycobacterium sp.
GACAGCAGCATTGGGCCGACCCGCGGGGTGCCCGTCCCGGCGAGATCAACGACAACGACGGCGGCCGCGGGGTGTACTTCCAGGACCCCTCTGGCCACTATCTGGAGATCATCACCCGGCCGTACGGCTCCGGCGGCTGAGCACCCGCGACGACAACTCGGCGACGCCGTCGCCGTTCAGCCGGGCCAGCGCGCTGGGCCGATCCCCCAGCGCCGACACCAGGTCGGCCGCGCGACCCCTGATCGGGGGCCCGTCCACGCCGTGCGCCCAATCCACATCGGTCGCGGTCAGCCGCAGGCCGCGGCTGTTGCGGTATGCCGGGACGAACGGATTCGGAAGCGACACTTGCGTGTTCAGCACGGCGGCCAAGACGTCGCAGGCAACGTCGGGGTCCCGATTCAATGCGAACACGATGTCGAGTTCGTGGGTGACGTGATCGCCCAGCAGCAGGCTTCTCGGGAAGTATCGCCCCATGCCGCGGGGCCTGTCGACGAGGCGTGCGAAGTCGTCGAGCAGATCCGCCGGGCATCGGGTGGCCGCCAATCCGCGGGCCAGCTCGGTGTTCGCGTCGTCGAATGACCCACCTTGGCGGGCGATCTCGGCGGTCAATGTGCCGAGCCGGGTGCGGTAGCCGATGACGAGGTGGGCCAGCACGTCGTGGTTGGTCCAAGCGTCGCACAGGCTCGGCGCCGCCCACTCGGTGGGGCTCAGCGTCGATGCCACGGCCAGGAATCGAATGTTGTTGGTGCGCAACGGTTCACGGCCGGACATGGAGATGTTCCATGAGGAAGGCGGTCTGGTCGGCGAGTACCCGGCCGACCAACGGGGGGTGGTAGATGGCGAAGTGATCCGACGCGTAGTGCCGCGCCACGCCGTTCGGCGCCCGTTGGGTACGCCGTACTTGTCAAGATTCCGCATGGGAGGCAACGTGAGAGCGCGGTTCACGGTCGACGAAATCGCCACTGTAGCTTTGGGAATCGTCGACGAGGCCGGGCTGGGCGCACTCAGCATGCGAACGTTGGCCGCCGCGCTCGGAACCGGGCCGATGACCGTCTACAACTAAGTCGCCGACAAGGAAGGGCTGGAGGAACTCGTCGTCGCCGCCGTCGTGGCCGACGTCACCGTGCCCGCCTCAACGTCGGATTGGAAGCGCGACGTCCACGCCACCGCGACCGCGATGGGGCGGGGTGTGCGCTCCCACCCCGCCGGCATCCCGCTGGTACTCACCCGCCGGATGTCATCCGCCACTGGCTTCGCGATCGCCGACGCGCTGGTCGGCGCCCTCGGGCGGGCGGAGCTGGCGGAAAGGGACCGGCTCTATGCCTTCCACGCGGTGCTTGGGTTCGTCGTCGGGGCGGCGCAGGCGCAGCTGGCAGGCCCGCTGGCGCGGGGCCGGTCGACCGACGCCATGGATGCCGCCGCGCGGATCGGCGCGGTCGCAGGCGAGCAGTACCCGCACATCGAGGCGCTGTCGAAGGTCGCGATGCGGACGCCGGTCGAGGAGGACTTCGACGGCGGCCTTCGGATGCTGCTCGACGGGATAGCGCTGCGCAGCCGGTGAATCAGCCGTGCCCGCGCTTCTCCTCCTGGGCGAGGTAGTCACCGGCGAGCCGGCGGACGTGCTCAGGTAGCTCGCCGGATGCCACGTCGGCCAACGTCGTCTCCTCGAGCACGGACCGCATACTGGCCCGCAGGGCGCGCCACACGTCGGTCAGTGCCGCGGTGGGCCCGGAGTACGGCAGGTCGCCGAGTGCGATGTCACGGACGCTGGCCAGCGGGCCGTCGATGCAGCGCATGACGTCGGCGATGCTGATGTCGGCAGCCGGCTGGGCAAGCGCATAGCCGCCGTCCCGGCCGCGGTGGCTGCGCACCAGCCGGTCCGTGCGCAGGTCGGAGAGGATGTCGACGAGGAACTGCGCGGGGATGCCCTGCGCCTTGGCCAGGTCGTCGGTCTTGACCAGCACGCCCTCGTCGACTGTCGCTAGCTGGACCATCGCACGGATGGCGTACTCCGCCTTCGCCGACATCCGCATACGGCGCATTGTGCCACCGACCTTTAGGCGAATCGCGCAAGCATGTACCACCATCAACACATGGCCACACGCGTCTCCTGCGCTCAGATCCCCCTGAAGATCGGCGACACCACCGGAAACCGGACCACCTCGTCCGCCGCGATCGAGGCTGCCGCCCGCGACGGCGCGCAGATCGTCGTGCTGCCGGAGCTGGCGTCGTCGGGTTACGTGTTCGCCGACCGCGCTGAACTCGTCTCCCTCGCCGAGGCCCCCGACGGCCCCGCGGTCACCGAGTGGGCCGACCTCGCGGCGGCCTTCGGCCTGATGATCGTCGCGGGCTTCCCCGAAGCCGCGGGTGACAAGGTCTACAACAGCGCCGCGGTCGTCGACAGGACCGGGTTGCGCGGCGTCTACCGCAAGGCGCACCTGTGGGATACGGAGAACGCGGTGTTCGACCGCGGCGACGACCTGCCGCTTCTGGTGGACACCGAGCACGGCCGCATCGGCGTGATGATCTGCTACGACGTCGAATTCCCCGAGTGGGTCCGGGTGGCGGCGCTGGCGGGCGCGGACCTGTTGTGCGCGCCGGTCAACTGGCCACTGCTCCCCCGCCCCGAAGGCGAGCGGCCCACCGAGATCGTGCGGGCTCTCGCCGGTGCTGGCATGAACCGGATGCCCATCGCGGTGTGTGACCGGGCCGGCGTCGAACGCGGCGTGGAATGGATCGGCGGCAGCGTGATCACCGACGCCGACGGATACCCGCTGTCCATCGCCGAGTTCGGCAAGCCGGGCGTCGTCACCGCCGACCTCGACCTTGCGCAGTCGCGGGTAAAGAAGTTCAACGAGAACAACGACGTTCACGGCGACAGGCGAGTCGACCTCTACCGCCGCACCGCGCTACTCGACTGAAGCGCCGTCGGCCATGGCGCGCACCGACGCGGGCAACGCAATGCCCGAGGTGAGATCCGGTGCAGGCCGCGGGTCCCCGTAGTTGACCGTCATCGGCACGACGCCCGCCCAGGCGTCGCCCGCCACGTCCTCGTCCGGGTCCTCGGGCCAGCCGGCGCTGATCTTCAGCGACCAACTGTCGGCGCCGATCGGCATGCGCAACGCCATGGTGGCGGCGAGTTCCTTGCGTGTGCTGGGACGTAGCTCCGCGACACGTCCTGGGATGAACTTGTCGGTCACCGCATCGAGAAAGCGGAGCTTGTCGGCTTCGGGGACCAGATCGAAAACTCCGAACACGGTGGCGCTTCGGTAGTGGAACGACGACTCGAAGGAGCTGCGCGCCACCACGACGCCGTCCAGGGCCGTCACCGATACCGCCGCAGCGGCACCGGCGGCCAGCGCGCGCATCCACGGCGAGCCCGTCGAGCCGTGGATCACCAGGTCGTCGCCGATCCTGGCGAACCCGGTCGGGAAGATCACCGGATGGCCGTCGCGGACCAGCGCGACGGTCGCCAGCGGAGTGCTGTCCAGGAGCTCATCGAGCCGGGTGCGTGAGGTCTCCTGCTTCTCGCTGATGCGGGTGACCCGGGTCGAAGGCTGACTCATGTGCGTCATGATGCCTTGACTCGCGATTCAATGCGACTGATTTAGTCCTCGATTCCGGCTCTACCAGTGCTTTCGGGTTGTCCGCGGTCAGCCGGGGATGTCAGCCGCGCCAGGAACCACGACGGCGAACAGGTCGGCGATGCCGGCCAGGCTCGCCGACTGGATGGTCGCGGCAGGTACCGATTCGCCTGCGACACCAGGCAGCGAACGGGTCGCGGTCGCAGCGGCCACCACCGTGGGCGCGTAGCCGAGGTTGAAGGCGCCGCGCGCGGTCGAGTTGACGCACATGTGCGTCATGAACCCGGCGATGACGAGGTTCGACGCGCCGACCGCCTTGAGACGCTCTTCGAGATCGGTCTGCACGAACGAGTTGGGGTACTGCTTGACCACGACGGGTTCACCCTCGCGCGGGGCAACCCTGGCGACGATCGCGCCGCTCTCGCCGTCGACGTCGTAAAGCGAACCCGGGCCGTCGGAATGCTGGACGTGGATTACCGGGATGCCCGCGGACCGGGCTCGGTCCAGCAGTACCGCGGTCTCGTCGAGTGCGGCCTGCACGCCGTCGAGCTCCATCACGCCGTAGGTGTACGTGTTTTGACAGTCGATGAGGACCAGCGTGGAATCGGTCAGCGCCGCGGGGTCAAGGGGAAGTTCGGACAGGGCGCGCAGCGTCGGGTTGCTCATGCCGTCGAGCGTACTGGCGCTTCAGTCCGCCCAACTGCGAACGAAGTCCGCGCAGACGTCGAGACCCCGCTGTATCGCGGGTTCGTCGCGATAGTCGAGCCGCGCGGTGGCGATGAACGCGAGCCACTCGTCGGTGCAGTTCTGGTCGTAGCTGTGCTTCCAGTACTTCTGTTCCCGCTCGCCCGGTGGCGCCCAACGCAGTTCGTGCTTGCGGACGAACTCGGAGATGGCAGCGAGTTGACGTAGCGCTCCCAGCACGAGCAGGTCCGTTCGACGACGGCGAGCAGGTCCTCGATGCCGTCGTCGTCGGTGAACAGCTCGTAGTCCCCGTCGTAGGTCTGGTCCTTGGCCATGAACCTGCCGCTGCGGTACTTCGCCGCTGATCCCCAACGTGCACGTGCAGTCGTAGAAACCCACCACCGAAATTCTGCCACCGTCGCTTGGCGGCTCGGTGCGGCAATTAGCGGTTGGTGACCGCCAGTACGGCGTCGGCCAACTCCGGTCGGCAC
>JAOPVF010000530.1 GCA_025963195.1 Mycobacterium sp.
CCGGTAGACGGTCTATTCGGGGTGGACCGGAATTCGCGCGACGACCAGGGTCCCGCCACTGGCAGGGCTGGTGACGTCGAGGGAGCCCGATACCGCCTCGACCCTGTCCTTGAGACCGATCAGGCCCGTACCCTCACCTGGGGCGGCGCCGCCGATTCCGTCGTCGGCGACCTCGAGCTTGAGGTCGTCGCCGTCGAATCCGGCCCGCACGGTGACCTCGGATGCCTCGGCATGTTTGGCGGTGTTGGTCAGCGCCTCGGCGATCACGTAATAGGCGGCCGCTTCCGTGGATTCGGGTAGCCGCCGGTCGACGTCGACGTCCAATCGCACAGGAACCACCGAACGCCGGGCCAGGGTCTTGATCGCCGGTCCCAGCCCGCCCTTGGACAGGATCGCCGGGTGGATGCCGCGGGACAGTTCCTGCAGCTCGGTGTACAGATCGGCCATGCCGTTGACCAGGTTGTCGAGTTGTCGCCGGACGGTGTGTTGCTCCTCGGGGACGGACGCCTCGAGTGCCCGCAAACCAAGGCCGAGCGACACGATCCGTTGTTGTACGCCGTCGTGCAGATTGCGTTCGATCTCCCGGCGGGCCTGATCGGCTGCGGCGACGACGCGGGCCCTTGACGCCTTCAATTCGGCGCGGGTTTCGGCGTTGGAGATCGCGGTGCCCACCAGATCGGCGAAATCGCATATCCGCGCTTCGGTGCCGTTCGGCATCGGCTCGGCGCGCACCGAGCCGATGATCAGTGCGCCTCTGGTGGTCGTCCCAACGGTGACGGGCGCCCCCACCCCAGAGCGCAATCCGAGCGCTCGAATGCGGGACGCGATGGTCCCCGCGACTGCGGCGTGGTCGTCGATTCTTGCGGTGGCTCCGGTTCGCCGAATGCGGGTTGCGACACTGTCACCGTCGAGTGGAAGTCGTTCTCCCACTCGAAGTCCCTCCCGTTCCGAGGAGTCATGGGCGGCCAGCACGGTGCAGTCCCCATCCGAGGCGAACTCGATCAGGGTGACGTGCTCGACGTCGAGACCCGTTGCCAGTTCGATGACCGCGACGGGATAGACGTCGTCCGGGTCGGCACCTCTCGCGACGAGCGTGGCCACCCGGCGCAAGGCTGCCTGCTGCACCGCCAGTGCGTCGGCCTCGCAGCGTCGCTGCTCGGACTCGGCGGCACGCAACCGGGCCTGACCGGCAAGCACGTTGGCCAGCAACGCCAAGGGTAGGAACACGAACAGGGCGGGTGCCAGGCTGTCTCCACCCTCGAGGTGGAAGTAGAGGTAGACCAGCGCGCTGACCACCGAGGTCGAAATCGCCAGGCCGAAGCTCCAGCCTGCGGAGACGACCAGGACCCCAAGCAGGAAGATCGCACCGAACGCGTTCTCGGGCGCGATCTTCTTGAGCAGCAACACCAGGACGGTCTCGCCGACGATGAACGCCGTTGCGACGACGATGCCCCAGCCCAACGGCCGGGCGGTCGGCCGCACCACTAGCGCCAGAAGTCGGCTCCGCAGCGGCCGCGGCCCCTGGCCGGTGACGGTTCTGGAGGACTCACTCATCGCATCGGATGCTAGTGGGTCCGGGGTAGCCGGTTTCCTGCTAGCAGTAATGCCAGCGTGCGGTCGGTCTGCAAGACTTGTTCAATGTGGTGCTCTGGACGCTTACCGTGCGTTGTCTGATCGTCGATGACAGCGCCAATTTTCGCGACGCGGCGAGCAACATGCTCGAGCGCGCGGGGTTCTGCGTCGTCGGAGTGGCATCGAACAGCGTGGACGCGCTGACCCGATATCGGGAGCTTCGGCCCGACGTCACGCTGGTGGACGTCGACCTGGGTACCGAGAGTGGTTTCGATTTGGCTGTGCAGCTGCAGGACGCGGATTCGCCTGCGCCGTCGGTCATCCTCATCTCGACGCACTCGGAGCAGGACTTCGCCGACATGATCGCCGCGAGTCCCGCTCTTGGCTTCCTGCCCAAGTTCGCCCTGTCCCCCGGCGCCATTCGAGACCTGCTCGCAGACAAGGTCTCAGGCGAACCCTAGAGCGCGTCGAGGTACATGATCACCGCACGCACACGACGGTGATCGTCGCCCGTCTCTGGCAGGTCGAGCTTCGTCAGGATGCTCCGCACGTGCTTCTCGACGGTGCCTTCGGTGACCCAGATGCGCCGTCCGATACCGGCATTCGACAGGCCCTCAGCCATCAACGTCAACACTTCCCGCTCGCGCGTGCTGAGCACGGCGAGCGGATCGTCGCGCCTGCGCGCCGAGACGAGCTCGGCCACCAGTGCGGGGTCGACCACCGAAGCACCGTTGGCGATCCGGGCAACGGTGTCGACGAAGTCCGTGACGTCGGTGACTCGGCTCTTCAGCAAGTAGCCGATCGAACGGCCGCCGGCCAGCAATTCCATCGCATGGTCGACGTCCACGTGAGCGGACAGCACCAGGATCGCGATGTCCGGCCATTCCCGCCTGATCGTCTTGGCCGCGTCGAGTCCCTCGGTGCCATGCGTCGGCGGCATCCGGATGTCGACGACGGCCAGCTCGGGTTGGAGCTCTCGCACGGCGTCCAGTAGCTCGGTGGCGTCACCGGCCTGGCCGACGACGTCGAAACCCGATCGTCCCAGCAGGCTGGCCAGCCCCTCCCGGAGCAGGACGTCGTCATCGGCGACCACCACACGCACGGCATTCATCCCGATGATTGTCGCATCCAACGTCCGACCGGGCCGGTAAACGCCGCGTGCGACACTTTCGGGCATGATTCCCATCGCCCGCCCCAAGCTGGAAGGCAACGTTGCCGTCGGGGACGATCGTCAGCTGGGTTTCGCCGAGTTCGGCGACCCGCAGGGTCGCGCCGTGTTCTGGCTGCACGGAACCCCGGGCGCCCGCAGGCAGATTCCCACCGAGGCGCGTGTCTACGCGGAGCAAAGGCGCATCCGGCTGATCGGCGTCGACCGCCCGGGCATCGGATCGTCCACGCCGTTCCAGTACCCCAACGTGCTGGCCTTCGCCGACGATCTGCGCACCATCGCCGACGTTCTCGGCATCGACCAGATGGCCGTCATCGGGCTCTCCGGTGGGGGGCCGTACACGCTGGCCTGCGCCGCGGCGATGCCCGACCGCGTCGTCCTCGCGGGCGTGCTCGGCGGTGTCGCGCCCTCGGTCGGTCCCGACGCGATCGGCGGCGGCGTGATGGCACTCGGATCGACCGTGGCACCGCTGATTTCGTTCGCGGGCCTTCCCCTGCGGCTGGCCGCGGCCGGCGTCATCCAACTGTTTCGGCCCGTGGCCCCGGCGGCGCTGCAGCTGTACGCCAGGCTCTCACCAGAGGCCGACCGGCAGCTGCTGGTGCGGCCCGAGTTCAGTGCGATGTTCCTCGACGACCTACTCAACGGCAGCCGCAAACAATTGTCAGCACCATTCGCCGACGTCATCGTCTTCGCAAGGGACTGGGGTTTCCGGCTCGACGAGGTCAAGGTGCCGGTGCACTGGTGGCACGGCGACAAGGACCACATCGTGCCGTTCGAACACGGCCAACACGTCGTCGCCCGACTCCCCGACGCCGCGCTGTACCACCTGCCCGGCGAGAGCCATCTGGCCGGCCTAGGCCGCGCCGAGGAGATCCTCGGCAACATGATGGATCTGTGGGACGGGCTCGACGCGAGGTGACGACGTGACGATGCCGTGGCCGCCCGCGCCAGCCAATCGAAGACGTATCCCTCGAACAGCGTCGCGCCAAGGCCTTCGCAGTGCCCGCCAGCACCGTCTGCCCCGGCGAACCGCTTCATGACCTTCTCGCACCGGAGGTGGTCGTAGAGCAATCCGCTCTGTGACGCGAAGTCGCCCTCGCCCTCCGTCAGCAGTGTCGGGCACCGGATGTCGGCGACGACGTCCTCGAGCGTGAAGGTCAGTTGCTCGCGGATGAAGTCGCCTACGCGGGTCGCGCCCATCGCGGCCATCCGCGAGCCGTACCACTCGAGGTTGCGAGGGCCATCGACCGCCCTGCAGTTGGGCGTCGAGATCTGG
>JAOPVF010000415.1 GCA_025963195.1 Mycobacterium sp.
CCGGGACCCTGCGGCGGGCCACCGGGACCCTGATGAGGGCCGCCGGGCCCCTGTCCTCCACCTTGGCAGATCGGCGGACAACCGCCGCCTCCTCCGCCGCCGCCTCCGCCCGGTGCCGCGTATGCGACTCCTGAGCTGCCCCCGATGAGGGCCAGTGCTACGCCGCCAGCGAGTGAAACTCCCGCAACGGCTGTCTTCAGGTTCATCGTGCTACTCCTAAGCCCGGAGGCATCTACTCCGATTCATCCCGACGGCTCGACGTTAAGTAGCCAATCTAAGATTGATCCCTGTGTCTGCTGTGCGCGGGCTGTGCAAGGAGTTAACCTGCTGCTAACAGCCCTTTTCGCCCTCCGGATTGGGCCCGTCGGGCAGCGCTCATCCGAGCTCTTCGATTCGCACAGTCCGATCACGACGCCCAGGGCCCGGATGGACGGCATAGTCGTCCTCGTGCTGCGAAGATCCCAAGCGACGGAGAAGACACTCACGACCGCACGGAATGGAAGGGCACGATGATCGTGAACCGCGGACTGACCGCAGCCGTAGTCGCCGCTGGGGTTTCCCTTGGGCTTGCGAGCCCGGCATGGGCTGACGATTTGAGCGGCACGTATGCGTTGAACCTCCTCGGCGCCACCCCGGGACCTCATGCCACGTGGATCGCTAGTTCAACGTGTGCGCCTTCGGGCGGGTGCGTCGCGCACATCACCAGTTCAAGTGGATGGAGCGGCGATGCGCAGCTCGCGGGGGATCGTTGGACGATGACAGTCGACAGACCAGACGGCCAAAGCTGTCCCGACGGCACTCGACACTCGGAGTTACAGACATGGTCGTGGGACGCTGCAGCGCTTACCGGCCAAGTCAGCGGTGTTTCCACGGACCCCGCCGCGTGCCCACAGACTGGCGCCGATTCATTCACTCTGACGAAGATGCGTAGCGGTGCCGGCTCCATCACGTAGTGGGCAGCGCCGCGGGAAGCCGTTCAGTCGATGTAGATGACGTACGTGCCGTCTTCGTCGCGCGATACCGAAGACCCATCTGTGTTGACCCAAACGCGGGGGTCGTCCTGTCCACCTAGGTATGCATTCTGCAGGCCGCCTCCCGGCTGCATGTACACCGACCACTGCTCCCCGGACCCCACCGCGGACGCGACGGTCACGACTTCTGTGCCGTCGGCGCGGCGGATCGACAGGGTATGAGCGTTGATGTCGTGTTCGGACATCTCCACTCCATCGTCAATGATCTCGTCGTCCGAAACCAACTCTGCTAGATCGTCATCAAGGTCTGGCTGATCGTTGGGCATGTGACCGCACGCTACCAACGGCGTTGGAACCACCTGTCATTGGAGGCTCTCGGTGAGTACGACGGCCCTCACGCTGCTTCCTCGCGTTGTGTGACCCACGTCACTACATTGTGACCTGGCTCACGACGCCGCTCTCCGTTAAAGTCGAGTGTTGTTGGTCATACCATTGAAATGAAAGACCAATAATTGCGAGTTTGGCAGCTCTGCGGAAGCTCGTGACGCCGTGGGTGACGGCCCCGGTTCGGCACGAAGACGGCAATTACCAAGCCCGCCAATCGCGATGGAAATTCTCGGAGGTCGAAATGCACAAATCCATCAAGCCCATCGTCGCCGGAGCAGGCGTTGCCGCGCTGCTGGCACTCGGACTCAACGCCGCCACGGAAGCGCCGGGCACCACCAGCAGCTACAGCAGCGGCGGTACCGCCGGAGAGACCATCACGATGAGCCCCGATGCGACCACGTTGGAGACCGCCTCGTTCGTGCCAGCCGAGAAGGCAGCGGCACCGTGCGGATTCGCTCAAAGCGGTGGCTGCTGACGGATCACACGTCTTCGTCACCAGCGCGACCGCAACTTCACGCCGATCGACGTCCTCACGAACACGGTCACCGACAGCATCGCGGTCGGCGGGAATTAGATTGGACTGGCCGGTCAGCGCCGAGATCCGTCGCCAGGCGCACTGTCGCCCATCATGCGCCCCCGGCAGGGATCGAACCTGCGGCCAACCGCTTAGAAGGCGGTTGCTCTATCCGCTGAGCTACGGGGGCCAGCGCACACACTTTAGCCAAAACCCGGCTAACTCATGGACGGGTCATCCATGACGGTTGTCAAGCCGAGAGGGTCTGATCGATCAGCGGCCAGCCTCTTGCCTCACTGAGTTCGTGGCGAGAATGCCGTCGACGAGGTGAAACCGCGCTTGGTGAATGTCGGTCAAGGGCGGTAGAAGCAGTGTGGCAATGCCCAGGGCGACCGCAGCTCCGTCATGAGAGGCGCGGTCACCGACCATCAGCGTTTCCTGCGGCGTTGTGCCAAGCTTCTCGAGCGCAATCTCAAAGATGGCAGGGTCGGGCTTCTGGACACCGTGTTCGTAGGAGAGAAAGTATTCATCGATCGAGGTATCGAGCCCGTGAGCGGCAAAGGCTGGCCGAAGATCGAAGTGGATATCGCTGATGACACCGACCTTGATGCCGCGCCCGCCAGTCGGCGGATGGTCGGTGTGACGTCGAGGGCGAACTCGTTGAAGGACGGGTCCGATTCGACGGCGTACAAGGCATCGGCAAGCTCGTCGTCCAAGCCGGCGTCGGCGAACACGGCGTAGTAAGTAAGCCGATGTGTCGCCATGCTGGTATCGCAGTCGGGTGAGGCGAGCCGATCGGGATGTCCCGCAGCGCTTCTGATCGCATCCCACAGGACTGCGGTTGCACCGTCGTCGGCGGGACGACCGAGAAGGTGCAGCGCCTCGCGGGCCCAATCGCAGCCGTCCAGCACGGTCACCAACGTGCCGCGCCAGTCGAACAACACTCCGGACAGTGGAGTCATTCAACTAGTGCAACCCAAGTGCTACCCGCACTGACGCGAGCTCTCCGAAGCCACGTCCATATGGCCACGTGCCGCCAGGCAGCGGACTAGCGTGGAGACAGCATTTTGGCGACCAGGAGGAGAGCGAAACGCAATGAGCGACGTGCCGGAGTTGGACGCGGCCGGACTCCCCGAGGAGCTGACTGCGTTCGACCAGTTGCTGCACCGCGGGGAGGCCAATCCGCGCACCCGTTCGGGGATCATGGGCGTCGAGCTGCTCGATAGCACGCCCGACTGGGACCGCTTTCGCGGCCGGTTCGAGAACGCCTCGCGCAAGGCGCTTCGGTTGCGGCAGAAGGTCGTCATGCCGACGTTGCCGACGGCTGCGCCGCGCTGGGTGGTCGACCCCGACTTCAACCTCGACTTCCACGTCCGCCGCGTGCGGGTGCCCGAGCCAGGCACGCTGCGTGAGGTGCTGGACCTCGCCGAGCTCGCCCTGCAATCGCCGATGGACATCTCTCGCCCGCTGTGGACGGCGACGCTCGTCGAGGGCCTCGCCGACGGCCGCGCCGCCACGATGCTGCACCTGAGCCATGCCGTCACCGACGGCATGGGCAGCGTCGAGATGTTCGCCAACATCTACGACCTCGAGCCCGATCCTGCGCCGCCGGCACTGGCGCCGCTGCCGATTCCGCAGGACCTCTCGCCCAACGACCTCATGCGGCTGGGTTTCAACCGGCTGCCGGGTTCCATCGCCGGTGGCATCATCGGGGCGCTCGGGGGAGCGGCGCACGTGCTCGGCCGGGTGGTCCGCGACCCCGTATCCGCCGTCGGAGGCGTGGTCGACTACGCGAAGTCCAGCGCCAGGGTGATGTCGCCGGCTGCGGAGTCGTCGCCGCTGCTGCGCAGGCGCAGCTTGACCACGCGCACCGAGGCGATCGACATCAAGCTCAGCGATCTGCACAAGGCCTCGAAGGCGGCCGGTGGTTCGATCAACGACGCCTACATCGCCGGCCTGTGCGGGGCGCTTCGGCTCTACCACGACGCCAAGGGCATCCCCATCGAGACGTTGCCGATGGCCGTGCCGGTCAACACGCGCTCGGACTCCGATCCCGCGGGAGGAAACCGGTTCGTCGGGATCAACATCGCGGCGCCGGTGGGCGTCGTCGACCCCACCACGCGCATCCAGAAGGTCCGTGCGCAGATGACCAGCAAGCGCGAGGAACGCGCGATGGACATGGTCGGTGTCATGGCGCCGGTGATCAGCCTGCTGCCCGACGCCATCCTCGAGAGCGTGGCCGGATCGATCGTCAACTCCGACATCCAAGCCAGCAACGTGCCGCTCTACCAGGGTGACACCTTCATCGCCGGTGCGAAGATCTTGCGACACTACGGAGTTGGGCCGCTGCCAGGCGTCGCGATCATGGCAGTGCTGATCTCACGTGCCGGTTACTGCACCATCACCACCCGCTACGACAGGGCGGCCATCGCCGACACCGATCTGTTCGCCCGCTGTCTGCTGGCCGGCTTCGACGAGGTGCTCGTCCTCGGCGGCGACGGACGGTCGGCCCCGGCGTCGTTCACTCAAGCCGCGAGCGAATCATCGTCCACCTCGCCCAATGGGAGTGCCGCGCAATGAGTTCGCAGAATGGCCAGCCCGCGCGCCGCGGTGACAAGCGCACCGCCCGCCTGCCCGGCTCGATCGCCGAGATCGAGGCCAGCCCGCCGGGGCCGGAGGTGGGCGCCTTCTTCGATCTCGACGGCACGCTGGTCGCCGGTTTCACCGGCGTTCTGATGACGCGGGATCGGTTGCGCCGCGGGCAGATGAGCGTCGGCGAGTTCATCGGCATGGTGCAGGCCGGTCTCAATCATCAGTTGGGCCGCTCGGAGTTCGAGGACCTGATCGGCAAGGGCGCCCGCATGCTGCGCGGCAACTCCCTCAGCGACCTCGACGAACTCGGTGAACGGCTGTTCGTCCAGCACGTGCAGAGTCGCATCTATCCCGAGATGCGGGCCATGGTGCGTGCCCACATGGCGCGCGGTCACACCGTCGTTCTCAGTTCGTCGGCGCTGACCGTTCAGGTCGACTCCGTGGCCCGATTCCTTGGCATCGACAACGTGCTGTCCAACAAGTTCGAGACCGACGACGACGGGCTGATCACCGGAGAAGTTGCCAGGCCGATCATCTGGGGAGCGGGCAAGGCGAGGGCCGTTCAGGAGTTCGCCGCAGAGAACGGCATCGATCTGGCCGACAGTTACTTCTACGCCGACGGCGACGAGGACGTCGCGCTGATGTACCTCGTCGGCAACCCACGGCCCACCAACCCGGCAGGGAAGCTGGCCGCCGTCGCCGCCAAGCGCGGCTGGCCGGTCCTGCGATTCACCAGCCGCAGCGGCAGCAGCCCAATCTCGCAGCTGCGCACCGTCGCCGGCATTGCATCCATGGTTCCGGTGGCCGCCGGTGCCATCGGGGTTGGGCTGCTGACCCGCAACCGACGTAGCGGCGTCAACTTCTTCACCTCCCAGTGGAGTCGGCTGCTGATGACGACGATCGGCATCGATACCAACGTCCTCGGGGCCGAGAACCTCACTGCGCAAAGACCTGCCGTCTTCATCTTCAATCACCGCAACCAGGCCGACCCCCTCATCGCGGGCCGGTTGATCAGCGACAACTTCACCTCGGTGGGCAAGAAGGAACTCGAGAAGGACCCCATCATGGGGACCATCGGAAAGATGATGGACGCCGCGTTCATCGACCGCGACGATCCGAAGGCCGCCGTCGAGAGTCTGCGCAAGATCGAAGAGCTTGCCCGCAAGGGCCTTTCGGTCCTCATCGCCCCGGAGGGTACCCGTCTGGACACCACCGAGGTCGGTCCGTTCAAGAAGGGCCCGTTCCGGATCGCCATGACGACTGGAATCCCCATCGTGCCCATCGTGATCCGCAACGCCGAGGTGATCGCGGAACGCAACTCGAGCACCTTCAATCCGGGCACCGTCGACATCGCAGTGTTTCCGCCGATTCCGGTCGACGACTGGACGTCGGACAACCTGGAGGAGCGCATCGCCGAGGTGCGACAGCTCTACCTCGACACGTTGAAGGACTGGCCGCACGACGAACTGCCCGACGCGCCCCTCTACGCCAGGGTGAAGAAGGCCCCGCCCAAGAAGGCCCCGGCCAAGAAGGCCCCGGGCAAGAAGGCCGCGGCGACGAAGACGCCGGCCAAGAAGGCCCCGGCCAAGAAGGCGCCCGCGAAGAAGGCTGGCGCCCAGACGGATCCGGCGAAGACTCCAGTCACCGGCGTCACGAAGGGCCGCAAGTGAAGGGACCCCAGGAGGGTCTGACGAGCTTCAGCCCGACGGACGACGCGCTGGTCCTGGCATCGGTGTCCTCACCCGCCGAACGCGAGATGCTCGACCGCTGGCTCGCGGAGCAAAGGCAACGACACCCCGACGCGCACATCGAGGTGCTGCAGCTGCCCGCCGACGACCCACCGCCCGCGGTGCTGGCCCGGCTCGTCGAACTCCTCGAGGCCGACGACGACCGGTCGGTCGTTCCGGTGCGGGTGTTCTGGGTGCCCGGCGGCCTGCCGACGCGGTCCAAGGTGGTGTCCCTGATCTCAGGGCGGGACACCTACCGGCCGCCGGAGTTGTTGCAGCGCAGCATTCTTCGGAAGGACCCGTCGCGCGCCCGCGTGGTCGACGGTGAACCTGCGAAGGTCTCCGAACTGCGACAGCAGTGGAGCGATACCACCGTCGCGGAGAACCCACGCGACTTCGCGCGCTTCGTGATCCGCCGCGCCACCCTGGCCATCGAACGCGTCGAGTTGCGCCTGTTGGGGCCCGAGTACAAGTCTCCACGACTGGTCAAACCGGAGATGTTGGCGTCCAGCAGGTTTCGCGCGGGGTTGGAGGACATTCCAGGCGCCACCCTGGAAGACGCAGGCAAGATGCTCGACGAGCTCGCGACCGGCTGGAGCAGGTTCTCCGTCGACCTCATTCCCACCTTGGGCCGCGCCATCTTCAGCAGGGGATTCGACCCCAACGTCGACTACGACCGCGCCGAGATCGAGGTTATGCGAGGCGCTCTGGAGGATCATCCTGCGGTGCTGCTGTTCTCGCACCGGTCCTACCTCGACGGCGTGATCGTGCCCGTCGCAATGCAGGAGAACCGGCTGCCTCCGGTCCACACCTTCGCCGGCATCAACCTCTCGTTCGGCTTCATGGGGCCATTGATGCGCCGCTCGGGCGCCATCTTCATCCGCCGCAAGCTCGACGACCCGCTCTACAAGTACGTGCTCAGACAGTTCGTCGGCTACATCGTCGAGAAGCGGTTCAACCTCAGCTGGTCGATCGAAGGCACCCGCTCCCGTACCGGAAAGATGTTGCCGCCCAAGCTCGGACTGCTCAGCTACGTCGCCGACGCCTACCTCGACGGCCGCAGCAACGACATCCTGCTGCAGCCAGTGTCGATCAGTTTCGACCAGCTGCACGAGACCGCCGAGTACGCCGCGTACGCCCGCGGCGGTGAGAAGACACCCGAGGGCGTGAGCTGGCTCTACAACTTCATCAAGGCACAGGGTGACCGAAACTACGGCAAGATCTACGTCCGGTTCCCCGAGGCCGTTTCGATGCGCGAGTACCTCGGCGAGCCACACGGCGCGATGGTCGATGACCAAGCCGCCAAACGCCTTGCGATGCAGAAGATGGCCTTCGAAGTCGCATGGCGCATCCTGCGAGCCACCCCGGTCAACGCGAGTGGCTTGGTGTCTGCGCTGCTGTTGTCGGCGCGGGGCGTCGCGCTCACCCTGGGCCAGTTGCACCACACGCTCGAGGATTCGCTGGACTACTTGGAGCGCAAGCAGACCCCGATGACCAACAGCGCGTTGCGTTTGCGCACCCTCGACGGCGTGCGCGCCGCAGTCGACGCATTGTCCAATGGCCACCCCGTTACCAGGGTGGACGGCGGGCGGGAACCGGTGTGGCGCATTGCCCCCGAGAACGAACACGAGGCGGCCTTCTACCGGAACACCTTGATCGACGCGTTTCTGGAGACCTCGATCGTCGACCTGTCCCTCGTTCACGCGGAGCACGCCGATGGCGATCGGCTCGAAGCGTTCTGGGCACAGGCGATGCGGCTGCGCGATCTGCTGAAGTTCGACTTCTACTTCGCCGATTCGGCGGCGTTCCGCGAGCACGTCGCCGAGGAGATGTCGTGGTTCGACGACTGGGAGGACAACGTCGCGGCCGGCAGCGAGCGGATCACCGCCATGCTGCGAGCCAAGCGCCCGCTGATCGCCGGTGCGATGCTGCGACCCTTCTTCGAGGCCTATGAGATCGTCGCCGACGTGCTCAGGGGCACGGCTCCCGACATCGGGGAGAAGGAGTTGACGAAGCTCGCCCTTGGCGTCGGTCGCCAATACGTTGCACAGGACCGGGTGCGCAGCAACGAGGCGGTGTCCGCGTTGCTGTTCGCCACCGCCCGCCAAGTGGCCGGCGATCAGCATCTGCTGGAACCCGCGGCCGACCTCGCCGAACGGCGGGAGGCCTTCGTCGCCGAGCTGCGCGGCATCCTGCGCGACATGTCCGAAGTCGAGCGGATCTCGCTGGAGCAGTTCGCCGAACGCGAGCTGGCCAGGCGCTCGGCGGGCGGCGGCTGATCGGACGGTTTCAGCGCCGCAATACCCTGTTGTCATGACGACCGTCGCGTCTCCGGCGCGCAAGGCCCGTACCGTCGCGGTGTGGCCGGTGCTGGTCGGGGTGGGACTGCTGGCCGGCGTCACCGCCGCGGGGATTGCCGGGCTGTCGGTCGCCGACGCGCTGACCGCCACCGGCCTGCCCAATCCAGGACCGGTGACCAGCTACGGGCTGCCGTTCTTCCGGGCCGCCGGTGAGATCGCGGCCGTCGTGGCGGTCGGGTCGTTCCTCCTTGCGGCGTTCCTGGTGCCGCCGCAGTCCAACGGCGTCCTCGACGTGTCGGGCTACCGGGCGCTTCGGGTTGGCACGTTCGCGTCGGGCGTGTGGGCGGTGTGCGCGGCGATGCTGGTGCCGCTCACGGTCTCGGACGTCACCGGCCAGCCGCTGGCGAGCAGGCTCAGTCCGGCGGACGTCTGGTCGGTGGCCGGTCTGATCGAGGCCGCGGGCACCTGGCGGTGGACGGCGCTGCTCGCCGCCATCGTCACCGTGATCAGCATCCCGGTACTGCGCTGGTCGTGGACGCCGCTGCTGGTCGCCGGCACACTGGCCACCTTGCTCCCGCTCGCCCTGAGCGGTCACTCGTCGGCGGGCGGTTCGCATGATCTGGCCACCAACAGCCTGCTCATCCACCTGTTCGCGGGTGCGGTATGGGCCGGTGGTCTGCTGGCGCTGCTGGTGCACGCCATGCGCGACGGCGCCCATGCCGACCTGGCAGCGCGCCGGTTCTCCTCGGTCGCCCTGTGGTGCTTCGCGGCGATGGCGCTGTCCGGTGTCGTCAACGCGTTCGTGCGAATCAGGCCCGGCGACCTCATCGGCAGCAGCTACGGCTGGCTGATCATCGCCAAGACGGTCGCACTGTGCACGCTCGGCGTCATCGGCCGGCAGCAGCGCCGCCGTGGCGTGGCCGCACTCGCCGCCGACCCCGACGATCGACGGCCGCTGATCCGGCTCGCGCTGATCGAGGCGCTGGTCTTCGGTCTGACGTTCGGCATCGCCGTCGCGCTCGGTCGCACCCCACCTCCGCCGTCACCGATCTACAACCCGTCGATCCCGGCGATCGAGATCGGCTACGACTTCGCCGGCCCGCCCACGCTGGCGCGCGTCCTCTTCGACTGGCGGTTCGACCTGATCTATGGCACTGCCGCCATCGTGTTCGCCGTGGTCTACCTGTTCGGGGTGCGCCGCTTGCGGCGCCGCGGGGACACCTGGCCGACCGGCCGGATCGTCGCCTGGCTGTGTGGATGCGCGGTGCTGCTGTTCGCGACGTCATCGGGCATCGGTCGCTACATGCCTGCCATGTTCAGCATGCACATGGCCGCCCACATGCTGCTGTCCATGCTGGTGCCCGTGCTGCTGGTGCTCGGTGCGCCCGTCACCCTCGCTCTGCGCGCGTTGCCCGCCGCCGGGCGCGCCGATCCGCCGGGCCCGCGGGAATGGCTGCTCGCGGCATTGCACAGCCGGGTGTCGAAGTTCCTGACCAACCCGATCGTCGCGACGGTGCTGTTCGTCGCAGGCTTCTACGGGCTGTACTTCGGCGGCATCTTCGACGCCGCCGCAGGCAGCCACGCCGCGCACCTCGCGATGAACCTGCACTTCCTGCTGTCGGGTTACCTCTTCTACTGGGTGGTCATCGGGGTCGATCCGACACCGCGGCCCATCCCGCCGCTGGCGAAGCTGGGCGTGGTGTTCGCCTCGCTGCCGCTGCACGCGTTCTTCGGAGTGCTGCTGATGGGCAGCCAGGTCGTGTTGGCAGGCAGCTTCTACCAGTCGCTGAAGCTCTACTGGCACACCGATCTCATCGGCGACCAGCGTCTCGGAGGCGGAATCGCTTGGGCGGCAGGTGAAATCCCGCTGGTGTTGGTGATGATCGCCCTGCTGATCCAGTGGACCCGCAGTGATCAACGCGATGCCAAACGGCTCGACCGCGCCGCCGACCGTGACGAGGACGCCGACCTGGCGGCCTACAACGCGATGCTGGCGCAGATGGCCAAACGCGACGCGGGTTCGCGCTGACGGCGGGGAGCCCTAGCCAGCCGGACGGACGATGAGTTCGTCCTGCACGAACTGCACCAGAATCTCCTTCATCGCGGAGACGGTCATGTTCGGGGCGCCGGTCAACACCTGGATCGCGACGCCGTCGGTCAGAGCGGTCAGCCGGTGGGCCATCATCTCGGGGTCGACGTCGGAACGGAAGACACCCTGTCGCCGGCCGCGCTCGACGATGCGCACCACCGTCTCGTGCCACCGCGCGTAGTAGGTGTTGTGAAACGGCCGTAGTTCGGGCCGGATCGTGGCCTCTGCCCAGAATTGCATCCAGATCGACCACTCGTCGCGCACCGCGCCGACTCGTGGAAGCTGCATGTCGATGAGCTTCAACAGCCGCTGGTGCGCGTTGTCGATCTTCTTCAGGTCGTCGCTCTGCCGATCGAAGGCCCGGTCGACCGCATGGTGAAGGGCCTCTGTCAGCACTTCGCTCTTGCCGGGAAAGTAGTAATGCACCGCTCCGGTGCTGGTGCCGACCATCGCAGCGATGTCGGAAACACGAACGGAGTGATAGCCGCGTTCGGCGATCAGCTGGGCGGCGGCATCGAGGATCGCGGTGCGTCTGACGTCTTCGCCGACTTGAGTCGTCATCCTCTAGCCCTTCATCGCGCCTTGGCGTCTGACTCAATGAAAACATACAACCAATCTGACGCAACAGTCAGACTGCTCCGAAGCTCCTCCGGGTCAATTTTCTGACCGCCAGGAATTGCTCTACCAGCGTATATACCGAGCAATCAGTCGCGCTCCAACGTGACCGGCCGAACATGCCCTTGACAGATGTGGGGTAGGCCACGGTAGAACTGATGCATCAGTCAGACACTCGAGAGGCGTTCATTCGATGCAAGTCGAGAATCCTGAAGGCGGAGCGGGGCAGGTTCTGCGCCCCGACGTCCACCGCGGCACGGTCGCTCTCGTGACCGGTGGTGGAACCGGCATCGGACGGGCCGTCGCGCTCGATCTGGCCCGCACCGGAGCCGACGTCGTCATCGCAGGACGCCGTTCCGAGCCGCTCGAGAAGACGGCCGCCGAGATCGAAGCGCTCGGCGCACGCGCCCTGGCCGTGACCGTCGACATCCGCGACGACGACCAAGTGACGTCGATGGTGGACCAGACCCTCGAGCGCTTCGGTCGCA
>JAOPVF010000559.1 GCA_025963195.1 Mycobacterium sp.
CCGGCGGGAAGTCGGAGCCGACGACCAAGGCTCCGAGCTCGGCCAAGACGGGTAACGAAGGGGGCGGTGCGACATCATCGACGGCATCCGCTTCCTCCACTTCGGCCTCGTCAGCCTCCTCTTCGGCCTCCGCAGGTAGCGGGGCCGGCTCCGAGGGCGGCGGTAGTGGAAGCAGTTCGGCTGGTGGAGGATCCGGCAGCAGCAGCTAGACCACCAAGCACGACGGTGGGCCCCTCGCGAGAGGGGCCCACCGTCGTATCTGGACGTAGCCCGGTGAAGGCGTACCGCGAACCCGGCCCGGCATGGTTCGATCGGAGGCAAGATGAGTTTCGCGAGCCCATACCCCCCAGTCCACATCCCGACGACCAGCATCTACGACTATCTCTTCGGTGACCTCACCGAGGAGGACGCCGATCGAATCGCGTTGGTCGACGCGAAGTCCGGCACCAAGCTGACCTACCGCGAGATGCTCACCCGCATCGATGCCTTCGCCGGTGCTTTGGCGCACCGCGGCATCGGCGCCGGCGACGTCGTCGGCCTGCTCGCCCCGAACAGTTCCACGTTCGCGATCGCGTTCCACGGCATCCTGCGCGCCGGCGCGACCGCCACCACCATCAACGCGCTGTTCACGGCGAAGGACATCGCCAAGCAGCTGACGGATTCGAAGGCCAAGGCCCTCGTCACGGTGACACCGCTGTTGGCGCAAGCGGCCGACGGAGCCGCTCAGATCGGGCTGTCCGACGCCTCGGTGATGGTGCTCGACGGTCCCGGCGCCTCGGTCGACGGTCATCCCAACGCCGACGATCTGCTCGGACCCGCACATCCCTCGCCGGACGTGTCATTCGACCCGGCGACGCACTTGGCCGTTCTGCCCTACAGCTCGGGCACGACCGGAAACCCCAAGGGCGTGATGCTGACTCATCGCAACCTGGCTGCCAACGTCGCCCAGATTCGACCGTTGCAGGGCATGGCCGCCGATGACCGGATCCTGGCCGTGCTGCCGTTCTTCCACATCTATGGCATGACGGTGCTTCTCAACGCGGCGCTGCACGCCCGCGCGCAGCTCGTCATCATGCCGAGTTTCGACCTTGCCGAATTCCTTGGCAACATCGCCGATTACGAGTGCAGCCACGCGTTCATCGCCCCGCCCGTTGCCGTTGCGCTGGCCAAACACCCGCTCGTCGAGAGATTTGATCTGTCGAGCCTGCGCAGCATCATGTCCGGCGCTGCGCCGCTGGACCAGGACCTCGGTCACGCGGTGTCCGAGCGGCTGGGATGCGAAGTCGTCCAGGGGTACGGGATGAGTGAACTGAGCCCGGTCAGCCACGTCACCCCGTTCGACGGCGGCCGGGAGATGATCGGGTCGACGGCGCCGCTGAACTCGTGCGGCTGGACGGTGCCCAACGCGGTCAGCAAGATCGTCGACCCCGAGACCGGCGGCGAAATCAACCCTCCCGCTTCAGGACTCAGCGAGACCGGTGAGCTGTGGTTCTCCGGGCCCAACGTGATGGCCGGATACCTTGGCAACGAGCAGGCCACCAGGGAGACCATCGACGACGAGGGCTTCCTGCACACCGGCGACCTCGCGCGCGTCGACTCCACCGGGTGCGTCTACATCGTCGATCGGCTCAAGGAGCTGATCAAGTACAAGGGGTACCAGGTGCCGCCCGCCGAGCTCGAGGCGGTGCTGCTCGGCCATCCGCAGATCGCCGATGCCGCCGTGGTCGGCGTCCGTGACGTCGACTCGGGCGAAGAGGTGCCAAAGGCGTTCGTGGTCAAGCAGTCCGGCGCCGAGCTCACCGCGGACGAAGTGATGGCCTTCGTCGCCGATCAGGTCGCGCCGTACAAGAAGGTGCGGCAGGTGGAGTTCATCGAAGCGATTCCGAAGACCGCGTCGGGCAAGATCCTTCGAAAGGATCTGCGAACGGTCTAGTGCCGAACCAGTTGGGCGGCAGCCCTGCTCGCACGTGCTTGTCGGTAGCCAAGCCAGCCACCCGCAATGGGCGCGAAGATCAGCCCCGCGACGCCGAAGAGCAGTCCATCGGGCCAACCAGGTGCCGCGGCAGCCCACAGCGACTCCACCGTTCGTTCGGCCGGCGCCGCCGCGAGCCGGTAGAGCGGCGCCAGTTGCGGCGTCACCGCCGGTGGCGCCTCAGCCGGGGGCGCGACATCGGCAGGCGCCTCCCCCACTACGTCCTCCCGCCGCCCGGTAAGGATGCCCGGTGAGCGCCCGTTGCCGACCGTCACGGGCGGCGCGGCGACGGGCGGCGCGGCGACCGCGGCAGCGCCCGAGCCACCCCCTCCAGAGACGGGGCGAGCGGGAATGGCAGGAGTGGGTGTCAGGGTCGCGCGGGTCACCGGACCGTCGATCCTGCGGACCGTCCCCGGTGTCTGCGACTCCGACACCGATGCGTCGGTCACGACCTCGGGTCGGCTGGTGGTGCCGGTACGCGAAGCTACTTGGGTGCGGTCCGGATTGAGTTCGCTCACGACGGCCGTGCCGCCTGACGGTTCGAGGCTGCTGGCGTCATTCGTGCGAATTGGGCCGGCCGTGCGGTCGGGACCGATGGGGCCACCGCTGCGCTGCCAGCCGCCGTCATCGTCTCGGCGGCCGTCACGATGGCCTCGGCGACCGTCACGATCACGCGAGTCACCGCCCCGTTGGGCGTTGTTTCCATCGTGGGAGTGACCGGGATCAGCCGATGCGACGGGCACGGCGGCCCCGCCGACCACTAGGAACGCGGCGACCGTCCCCGCGCCGGCGGCGGCGCGGAGCGTCGATCGGGCCATAGTCCCTCCCCGACCTGCTGGGAAACGGCGCATCTCTCCCATTGTGGCACGGTCACGAACTGCGTCGCGCGCCTTTCAGGTGGCCGAAGGGTTCTCGACGAAGGCCCGCAACCTTTCGATGGCCTGGTCCCACCGGTTCGACAACTGTTCGAGGTAGTCACCGGCCTGCACCAGCGGCTCGGTCCGAACCGTCCAGATGCGCTCGCGGCCGTGTTTGCGACTGTGCACCAAACCCACCCCCTCGAGCATCGACAGGTGCTTGCTGACCGCCTGACGACTCACCGGAATCACTTGCATCACTTGGGAAGTCGACGACGGGCCGCCGTCACACAGTCGGGCGAAGACGCGCAGCCGAGTCGGGTCGCCAAGGGCGTCGAAGAGGGGCGCGGCGTCGTCCAGAGCCGCAGACGCGGTCACACCCGTTCGCCGAGCGCCAGGTACTTCTGCACCAGCTGGGTCTGCGCGGCCCAGCCGCCGCTGTTGGCGTCGAATGCGACGGCCCGCCGCTCCTCGGGAATCGCGTCGAACCCGGATTCGACGATGGTGAGCAGGACTCCGTCGGGTTTTTCGGTCAAGGTGAACTCGACGAGGGTCGTCGGTTCCTTGGCGTAGTCGGCGTCCGGCTCGACGGCGTAGGGGTGCCAGCGGAACGCCAGCCGCCGTTGCGGTTCGACGGCGACGATCTGCCAGGTATCGGACTTTCCGGCATGGGGCTCCTGCTGGCGGGCGACGTCGTCGTCGACGGTGGTCGGCGTGATCACCCCGGTGATGGACGACCCCTCGACGAACGGGCCGTCGAAGCGGACCCCGAACCATTGGCCGAACTCGGCCGAATCGCTGATGGCGCGCCACACCCGTTCCATCGGCGCGCGGAGCAGAACTTCCTTCTCGATCCGATCAGTACTCATATGTAACCTCCTGGTTGCCTATCTCCACGGTAGCGACCACGACCGCCAAACGCAACCATTTGATTGCCTATAGGGCCCCCGGCCTAGACCGCGTCGGGATCCTCGGCGAATGCGTCGGCCGCCTTCTGCGCGAGCTCGATGGCCACGCGCGCCCATTCCGGCGTGGCACCTGCCAGCCCACACGCGGGCGTGATGCCGACGCGGTCACTCAGTACTTCCCGCGAGAAGCCGAGACGGTCGGTGACGGCGGCCGCTGCCTTGGCGACGTCCCTCACCGACGGCTGGGCGGCGGACGACGTCGACGGCACGACGCCCAACAAGACCGTCCGCGCCGATTCGACGAATTCCCCGATGCCATCGAGGTCGGCGGCCGTCAGCGTCGACACGTCCACCGAAATTGCGTGAAGTGTGCTGCGCTGCAAAGCCTTCCACGGAAGATCCGATGCACAGCTGTGCAGGACGACCTCGCCTCCCACCGTTGCCACGCACTGGTCGAGGAGCGCGGTGGCCACCGCCTCGTCGACCGGGTGCACCGCCGAAAAGCTGGTCACCCCAGTCAACCGGCCCGCCAGCGCGACCGGAAGCAGCGGCTCGTCGAATTGCACGACGACGGCGGTCTCCAGCCGCCTTGCCAGCTCGGCCCGGTGCGCGGC
This sequence comes from Mycobacterium sp., assembly GCA_025963195.1. GTDB lineage: Bacteria > Actinomycetota > Actinomycetes > Mycobacteriales > Mycobacteriaceae > Mycobacterium. The sequence goes on from JAOPVF010000559.1 coordinate 4,352, forward strand.
GACGCCCTCCGCGAGCGAACCGGCCAGGTCACGCAATGCTCCGGAGTCGGTGATGGCGCGGTGCCCGCCGGGCAACTCGAGTTGGGCGGCCAGCGTGATCGGACCGGGCGCCTGGACCTTCACCGCCCGCGTGCTGCCGCGCAGCCCGGCCTTCTCCCAGGCCTCCTCGAGCGCGTCGACGTCTTCGCCGAGCAGGCTGATCGCGCGGCGGGTCACCGCGCCACGACCGCTGGCAATGCGATAGCCGCGTGGCACGGTGTCGATGCCGATGTCGACGAGCAGTGCGCCGGCGCGCCCGATCATGTCGGCCCCCACCCCGCGGCCCGGCAACTCGACCACGTGCGTCAGGGTGTGCAACTCGCCGACCACCACTTCAGCGGCTTCGCGCGGGGACGAGCCTGGCCAGGAACCGATGCCGGTGGCCGCGGCGAAAATACTCACTCGGCCAACAGTATTCGATGGCTCAGCAAACGCGTTAGTCTCAGCCATGCCCGCGTCGGTCAGAACGCTGCTGGTGGTGTGCGCCGTCGCCATGAGCACGGCCGGAACCACGTCGTGCACGCACACCGTGACCGGCAGCGCGGTCCGGTCGGCGCCGGGCCTCGACGACGGCTCCCAATCGCCGGTCGACGTCGACGGCGTGCTGCTCGAACAGTCGCAGATGCGGGCCATCACGGGCGCCGGCGAGGACCTCACGGTGATTCCGAGCATGGACGGCAAGCTGCCCGTCGACATCGATCAGATGGCCGAAGCCGTTCCGCCGCCCTGCCAGTGGTACTTCGCCGAGACGCAGACCTTCGGACCCGACGTGGAGGAGTTCCACAAGACGACCTATCAAGACCCGCCCGAAGGCGCGTTGATCTCACAGGGTGCCGCCGCCTACCGCGACTCCGACACCGCACGCCGGGCGTTCGACGGCCTCGTCGAACTGATGGATCGGTGCGACTCGACGCCGATGGGCCCGACGCTGGTCGGCGAGTGGACCTCGACGGACGATTCGGTGCAGAGCCGCACGGGCAACTGCGGGCGCGACTACCGATTGAAGTCGGTGGTGCTCGTCGAGGTGACGTCCTGCACATTCCCGGACTCGGTGGCCGACATCGTGCTGACCAACATCGTGGCGAAGGTGCCGGGTTAACGTTCGCCGATCCAGGTCCGTGCGCGGCCGATGACTTCGTCGCGCTCGAATCGGTCTGCCACCCACGTCGTGGAGCGGACCGTTCCACGGTCGCGATACCGCGCCATGATGTCGACGTGATGCGGCAGGCCGATGAACCGTTCCAGATCGGCTTCGCTGGCCCACACGGAGATCGAACCGCCGCGCGACGTGGCGGGCAGCATCCACAGCCATAGACCGACCGCGCCGGGCATCGCGTACCACCCCGAGCCCATTCGCAGACCGTTCACGCCGACACCGGGCAGTGCAGTCCTGTGGTGAGCCAGGAACTCGGTGACGCTGACCACGACGGAATCCTCACCGGGGTCATGGGGTCCGGCCATCCATGGGGTGATCATCGGGGTCGCCAACGCCGCGGCGGCGATTCTCGTCGAGGACATGCCTCTAGGTTGACCGCTACGATTGGTATGTGTCATGGTCCAATGTGGAACCTTTCAAGCAGACCAATTTTGGCGATGTCGGCTTTCCACTGGACCTCCCGCTCGCCCTGGACCGGTCCGGACGCCGCGGACTGCGCGAGCAGCTTCAGCAGCAGCTGCGGTCGGCGATCCAACAGGGGAAGCTGCCTGCGGGGACCTTGCTTCCCGCATCACGAACGCTGGCAAGCGATCTCGGCGTCGCGCGGAGCGTGGTCGTCGACGCATACGAACATCTCATTGCGGACGGCTACCTTGGTGGGCGTCAGGGATCGGGTACCCGGGTTCTGGCGACCGCCCAGCCGCCGACGGCGGCGCCATCGGCAACACCCGACACCGTCAACGACGTTCGCTTCGTCGGCGGACTGCCGGATCCCGCGTTGTTCCCTCGGGTCGAGTGGCTGCGCCACTATCGGACAGCCGTGCACGACGTGCCGAATCACCAACTGAACTACCCCGACCCGCTCGGTGCCTTGGCGTTGCGGCAGGCACTCGCGAACTACCTCTGTCGGGTGCGCGGCGTAGTGGCCGAAACCGATCGGATGATGATCACGGCGGGCCTGACGCAGGCCCTGGTGTTGGTCTG
>JAOPVF010000007.1 GCA_025963195.1 Mycobacterium sp.
CCGCCGTAGAACACGCAACACACGCCGATGCCGTCGGTGTCTTGGTGATCTCCTGCGCATTCCCAGAAGTCATCGCTCGCTGGTTGTGCGCCGGCGTTGGCGGCAAGGCCGATCGACAGGCCGGCCGCAATTGCGGTGGCGGCCAGCAGGCGGTGGAACGAGGGCGAAGTGTTGCGCATGTCGGGCTCCTGATGGGTCGTCGCATCCCCGCGGGACGCGTCCACCCGTAGGAGTGATCGGGGCGGCTGAATGCCACACTTTTTCGGGCGAGGCTGCCGCTCGCCCGCAAATAATCAGTGGAATCTCGCGGCTGAAAAGTTCACGCTCGAGGGTATGGATGTCCGGCTGTTCCACTCCGCGACCGACTTCGGGCCGGTCGCGCACTGGGTGTACCGCAGGGATCCGGTGTTGTTCACCAGCGAGCTCACTACGCTGCGCGCGACGAGGGGTGTGACCGACGGAGTCTTCCTGTCCGTCACCGACTGTGACGGCGAGATCGGTGCCGCGCTGCAGCTGCCCGGCGATGCGCTGTTGGTGAGTGCACTGCCGCCTGCGATGGCGAAGGCTGCGGCCGTCGAGGTGTCGGCGGTTCGGGCCGCGCTGCCTGGGGTGCGCGGAACAGGTGCCACCGCAACGGCATTCGTCGACGCGTGGTGTTCGGTCACGGGCGCGCACGCGGTCGAGTCGGTCGGAAGGACGCTATACCGGCTCGGTGATCTGGTGGTGCCCAACGGTGTCCCGGGGGAGTGCCGCGTTGCCGGAGCAGCCGATGCGGACGTGCTCCTTGACTGGCTCGACGGGTTCTTCGTGGACGCGTTCGGCGTCGCGTCGGACCGGGAGGCCCGCCGCGGCTACCTCGGCGACATCCGTGCCTACGGCGGCGACGTGGTGCTCTGGGCGGTGGACGGTGTGCCGGTCAGCATGGCTCGGGTGCACGCGCCCGCGGCGGGGATGTGCCGCATCGGCCCGGTCTACACGCCGGCCGCGAGTAGGGGCCACGGCTTCGGCGCTGCGGTCACTGCGGCCGCAGCGCGGCACGCCCATCGGCGCGGCGCCAGGCACGTGGTGTTGTTTGCCGATGTCGCCAATGCGGTTGCGAATGGCATCTACCTGCGGTTGGGGTTCGTTTCGGTCGCGGATTCGCTGGAATGCGCCTTCGTGGTGTGACCGCAAATCGGTCGTCAAACGATTGAATGCAACACGCCGAATACTGCATACAAACCAGCGCGTGGAGGTCTTTGAAGAGGCAAGCTGATGAGGGCCGCGGCGGGGTTTTTCGTCGCGTTCACCCCCATCACCTACTTAGACGGAGGCCTCTGAGTGACTGGGTCATTCTTCAGCCGGGAGCGCATCGTCGCCCCACCAGGGTGGAGTCGCTGGTTGGTTCCCCCCGCCGCGTTGTCGATTCATTTGTCGATCGGCGCGGCGTATTCGTGGAGCGTCTTCAAGAAGCCCCTCGAAGGCGCACTACACATCTCCGGCACGCTCAGCGCCCTGCCGTTCACCGTCGGCATCGTCGTCCTCGGGCTTTCTGCGGCGATCTTCGGCACCTGGGTCGACCGCAACGGGCCACGCCTGGCGATGTTCACCGCCATGTGCTGTTTCTGCGGCGGCTGGCTGATCGGCTCGGCCGGACTGGCGATGCGCCAGTACTGGCTGGTGTTGCTCGGCTACGGATTGCTGGGCGGCATCGGCTGGGGCATCGGGTACATCTCGCCGGTCTCGACGCTGATCAAGTGGTTCCCCGACAAACCGGGCATGGCGACCGGGCTGGCGATCATGGGCTTCGGTGGCGGCGCGCTGATCGCGTCACCGTGGTCGACGCAGATGCTGGCACTGTTCGGCAGCGATTCGGCGGGCATCTCCAAGACGTTCCTGGTGCACGGGCTGGTGTACGCCGCGTTCATGACGCTGGGCTGGTTGCTGGTGCGGGTGCCGCGCGCGGATTGGAAACCACATGGATGGACGCCCGCGCCGCCGACGGTGGGCTCGATGGTGTCCGTCGGCCAGGTCTCGGCGAACAACGCGATCAAGACGCCGCAGTTCTGGCTGTTGTGGGTTGTGCTGTGCTTCAACGTGACTGCGGGCATCGGCATCCTAGAGAAGGCATCGCCGATCTACCAGGACTACTTCCCGACCGCGGGCATGGCCGCCGCTGCGCTGGCCGCGGCCGCCGCCGGCTACGTCGCGATGCTGTCGCTGGCCAACATGCTCGGCCGCATCGGCTGGTCCAGCTTGTCCGACGTGATCGGTCGCAAGAACGCCTACCGGATGTACCTCGGCATCGGTGCGCTGCTGTACCTCACCATCACGCTGATGCAGAACTCCAACAAGGTCGTCTTCATCGTCTGCACGTTGTTGATCTTGTCGTTCTACGGCGCAGGCTTCGCGACCGCCCCCGCCTACCTGCGAGACCTGTTCGGCACCTATCAGGTCGGTGCGATACACGGCCGGCTGCTCACCGCGTGGTCGGTCGCGGGCATTCTCGGGCCGATCATGGTGAATGCGATCGCCGACAGCCAGAAGGCCGCTGGCCGGTCAGGGCCGGACCTGTACACGATGTCCTTCTCGATCATGATCGGGCTCTTGCTGGTCGCGTTGGTGTGCAACGAGCTTCTCAAGCCCGTCAACGAAAAGTGGCACGAGCCAAGCGCATCCAGCGAGCGCGCGGACACACTTCAGGAGAGCGTGCGATGACCGACCAGACCACCAACGTCGAATTGCACGACTACAAGCCGACGGTGCCCGCGGTCTTCGTCTTCCTTGCCTGGCTGTGGGTGGCCATTCCGTTTGGCTACGGCGTCTTCGAACTGATCCTCAAGGTCAAGCAGCTGTTCTAGATCGGGTCACCGGCCCGCAGCCGATCCAGGGTGTGGCCGGCGTCCTCGCTGACGTCCCGGTGTTCGACAACGACGTCGATACCGGGCTTCACGCCCGCGAGAGCGGGCAGCAGGTGATTCATCACCTGCTCTGCGGAGGCAGGCATCCGTCGGCCGCGGGCGGTCAACTTCGTCCACGCGTCACCGTCGCGGAAGTAGTGCTCCACACCGGAGTTAAATCGGAGCGTGACGAGATAACAGTCGTTGGTGAGGCGCATGACGCGACCATAGGTCGGGTGACGGACGCGGCGCGAGGGGCCTGCCGACTACTTGACGGTGTGCTGCGGGCCCTGCGCCTTCTTGTAGAGCGCCTTGAGCATCCGGTCGCGGAATGCCGCATTGTCGATCAGCTTGACGCCGGCGTTGGCCAGCTTGGGCTGACCGATCAGCTTGTGCATGTAGCGACCCCGCCGGTACTCACTGCCCCACGCCGCTTCCATCCGCTGCGCGTAGTTGGTGAAGTCGTCGGGACCGCCGTTCTGCAGCGCCGCGACCGCGCACTCGCCTGCGGCCAAGCCGGATTCCAGCGCCTTGGAGATGCCCGCACCCGATGCCGGCTTGCCCGCGCCGAGCGAGTCGCCGGTGAACAGCACGCCGGGCCGCCACGGCGGCCACGCGGTGAAGCCCATCGGCAACCGCCACGCCCGCACGCTCTTGTTCTTCTTGAGCTCTTCGATGGCAGGCAGCTCCCAGTCCCGCGGCAGCGTGCGCAGGAACTCGCCGAGGAACTGGGTCGCGTTGATCGACTGCCAGTTCTTGTAGCTGTTGACGTACCCGAGGCCGATGTTGAAGACGCCGTTGCCCATCGGGAACACCCAGCCGTACCCGGGCAGCTGATCGCCCTGGAACACCAGCTTCAAGTAGATGTCGAGGCTGTCGGAATCCTCGCGGTTGGCGTGCATCTCCGAGCGGATCGCGATCGCCTGGTAGCCGTTGTACTCGGAGTCGATCTTCAGGGCGCGCTTGATGGGGGAGTAGGCGCCGTCGGCCGCGATCACCGCGTCGCCGTACACCTTCTCGCCGCCCTTGAGCACGACGCCGATCACCCGACCGTTGGCGTCGAACTCGGGTCCGCTGACCTCGGCGCCCTGGCGCACCTCGGCGCCTGCGGACTCGGCGTGCTTGAGCAGCACCGTGTCGAGGTGCTCGCGGCTGACGGTGTGTCCGTGGTCGGGCATGCCGGGGCGCTTCGGAAAGGACAGCTCCCACTTGCTGGGGCTGAACACCGTGACGCGGTTTACGCGGTGATAGGTGGCGACCTCGTCGGCCAGGCCCATCTTCTGCAGGTAGCTGACGGCACGGGCGGTCAGCCCGTCGCCGCACGGCTTGGATCGCGGGAACTCGGCCTTGTCCAGGACGACTACCTTGGCGCCGGTCCGTGCCGCCTGCCATGCCGCTGCCGAGCCCGAAGGGCCCCCGCCGGCAATGACGAGGTCGTATCGCTGGGTCATCTGTTCCGTCTCGCTAGCTGGGGTTGTCTCGGGGCGATAGTACCTGGGAGCCAGAATCGCAGCCTGACTAGCACGGTCGGCGAAATCACGATCCGGGGATCGTGGGATGCGCCACGGTACGGCGCGGTCTTGGCAGGTCAGGCGGGCTCAGCCGGTACAGTGGGTGGGTGCGCAGACC
>JAOPVF010000015.1 GCA_025963195.1 Mycobacterium sp.
GGTTGTCCGCCGCCAGCACCAGCCGGGTGTTGGTCGCCAGGTAAGCGGTGGTCAGGTTGACCTTCGCCTCGCCGAGTCTGTGGGCCACTTCGCCGAGCGCCCCCGGCCGGTCCTCGACGTCGAGCACGATCACTTCCTGCTCGGCGACGATCTTGATCCCGGCGTGCTCCAGTGCCTCGAACGCGGGCGTCGGATCGTCGACGAGAACGTGAACCTCGGCTTGGCCGCCGCCGCCGGTGAGCGCGCAGAGACCGGCGATGTTGGCGCCTGCCGCGCCGAGCAGATCCCCGACACGCGCCAGCTCACCGGGCTGGTCATCGAGATAGAGCGTCAGATCGATCGCCATGATGCGCTGCCTTCCGTGACCCACCAACGGTATCGGGATGGTGCCCGTTGTTCGGGCGATTCGCGGAGCCAGCAGTACTAGGAAACGTCGGTGCGACGTGGCACCATCGCGCAGGTGAGCTCCTGTCCCGACGCCCAGCGCCTGCGCGACCTCACGCTACTGCGCCGCGTACGCGACCGGATGGATCGTGAGTATGCGCAGCCGCTGGACGTCGAGGCGCTCGCCCGCGGGGTGAACATGTCGGCCGGCCACTTGTCCCGCCAGTTCAAGCTCGCCTACGGAGAGTCGCCGTACTCGTATCTGATGACCCGGCGCATCGAGCGTGCGATGGCGCTGCTGCGCCTCGGCGATCTCTCCGTCACGGAGATCTGCTTCGCGGTCGGTTGCTCGTCGTTGGGCACCTTCAGCACCCGCTTCACCGAGCTCGTCGGCATGCCACCAAGCACGTACCGGAGCCAGGCGAAGGGCGAGACGGCGGGCATCCCACCGTGCGTGGCCATACAAGTGACCAGACCGATCAGGAATCGAGAAGCGTCGGTGTCCGAGGCGCCGTTAACGTGATCGACATGGACATCAGCATCAACTCAACCTTCCTCCCGCACACCGATCCCGAAGAGTCCCTGGCGTTCTATCGCGACGCGCTGGGATTCGAGGTCCGCAAGGACGTCGGATACGAAGACATGCGCTGGATCACCGTCGGTCCCGCCGGTCGGCCCGACATGAACATCGTGCTGACCCCGCCTGCCGCCGATCCCGGCATCACCGACGACGAGCGCGCCATCATCGCGGAGATGATGGCCAAGGGCACCTACGCCAGCATCATGCTCGCCACCACCGACGTCGACGGTGTCTTCGAGAAGGTGCAGGCGACCGGTGCCGAAGTCATGTCCGAGCCCACCGACCAACCATGGGGTTCCCGCGACTGCGCCTTCCGTGACCCGGCGGGCAACACGGTTCGCATCCAGGAGCTGAGCTGAGCCGCTGGTCGGCAATGCAATTAATCGCCCGAATGTCGTATTCGATCGAGGTCGACGTCGTGAACGGCTCTGTGGTGCAGGTGCTTTCGGGTACCTGACGACGTCGGCTTGCCGATCCGAGATCGAGTACCCGAAGGGATGCACGAAACCATGGCGAAGAGGACGGCCACCGCGCCGCACGATGCCGACAGTCACGACCTGATCCGCGTGCACGGCGGGCGCGAGAACAATCTCAAGGACATCAGCGTCGAGCTTCCCAAGCGCAGGCTGACCGTGTTCACCGGCGTCTCGGGATCGGGCAAGAGCTCGCTGGTGTTCGACACGATCGCGGCCGAGTCACAGCGCCTGATCAACGAGACCTATAGCGCCTTCGTGCAAGGCTTCATGCCGAACTTGGCCCGCCCGGAGGTCGACGTCTTGGAGGGCCTCACGACGGCGATCATCGTGGGGCAGGAGCGCTTGGGTGCCGACCCGCGTTCCACGGTGGGTACCGCCACGGACACCGGGGCGATGTTGCGCATCCTGTTCAGCAGACTCGGGAAACCGCACATCGGGTCGCCGCAAGCGTTCTCGTTCAACGTCGCCTCGATCAGCGGGGCCGGAGCGGTGACGATGGAGCGCGCGGGCAGGACGGTGAAGGAGCGCCGCGAGTTCAACATCGTCGGCGGCATGTGCCCGCGCTGCGAGGGCCGCGGCTCGGTCAACGACATCGATCTCACGGCACTGTACGACGACTCCAAGTCGCTCAACGAGGGTGCATTAACCATCCCCGGGTTCAGCATGGAGGGTTGGTACGGCCGAATCTTCAACGGCTGCGGGTTCTTCGACCCGGACAAGCCGATCCGGGACTTCACGAAGAAGGAACTGGACGCCCTTCTGCACAAGGAGGCGACCAAGCTCAAGATCGACGGCGTCAACCTCACCTACTTGGGACTGATCCCGCAGATCAAGAAGTCCTTCCTGGCCAAGGACGTCGAGGCGATGCAGCCGCACGTCCGCGCGTTCGTGGAGCGGGCGGTGACGTTCACCACGTGTGCCGACTGCGACGGCACCCGACTGTCAGACACGGCCCGGTCGTCGAAGATCAAGGGGCGCAGCATCGCCGACGTCAGCGCGATGCAGATCAGCGATCTGGCCGAATGGGTCAGCGGGGTCGACGACAAGACCGTTGCCCCGCTGCTCGCGTCGTTGCGACACACCCTCGATGCGTTCGTCGAGATCGGGCTGGGCTACCTGTCGCTCGAGCGCCCTGCGGGAACGCTGTCTGGTGGTGAGGCGCAGCGCGTCAAGATGATTCGCCACCTCGGATCGGCGCTTACCGACGTCACCTACGTATTCGACGAGCCCACGATCGGGCTGCATCCCCACGACATCGCGCGCATGAACGAACTCCTGCTGCAGCTACGCGACAAGGGCAACACCGTACTAGTCGTCGAGCACAAGCCGGAGGTGATCGCGATCGCCGACCACGTCGTCGACCTCGGACCCGGTGCCGGTACTGCTGGCGGTGAGGTGGTCTTCGAGGGCACCGTGGACGGGCTGCGCAAGAGCGACACCACCACAGGTCGTCATCTCGACGATCGTGCTGGCCTCAAGGACGAGGTGCGACCGTCATCCGAGGTGCTGAAAGTGCGTGGGGCGCAGACCCACAACCTGCAGAACGTCGACGTCGACATCCCACTCGGCGTGCTGGTGGTGCTGACGGGCGTCGCGGGTTCTGGCAAGAGCTCGCTGATCGACGACTCGGTGGCCGGACGGGACGGCGTGGTGACGGTCGACCAGGCGCCGATCCGCGGGTCGCGGCGGAGCAACCCCGCGACCTACACCGGACTGCTCGACCCGATCCGCAAGGCGTTCGCGAAGGCCAACGACGTGAAACCCGCGCTGTTCTCGTCCAACTCGGAGGGTGCATGCCCGGCGTGCAACGGAGCCGGGATCATCTACACCGAACTCGGCGTGATGGCCACGGTGGAATCCACCTGCGAGGAGTGCGAGGGCCGACGGTTCCAGGCCTCAGTGCTCGAATACACCTTGGGCGGACGGAACATCGCCGAAGTGCTGGCGATGTCGGTGCTCGACGCGCTGGACTACTTCGGCGACGGCGAGGCCGCCACCCCGGCCGCCCACAAGATCCTCGAACGGCTCGCCGACGTGGGCCTTGGCTACCTGTCCCTCGGTCAACCGCTCACCACATTGTCCGGCGGTGAACGCCAACGGCTCAAGCTCGCCACCCAGTTGGGCAAGGGCGGCGACAAGGCCGACGTGATCGTCCTCGACGAGCCGACCAGCGGTCTTCACCTCGCCGACGTCGACCAGCTACTCGGTCTGCTCGACCGGCTCGTCGACTCCGGCAAGTCGGTGATCGTCATCGAGCATCACCAGGCGGTGATGGCGCACGCCGACTGGATCATCGACCTCGGTCCCGGTGCGGGACACGACGGCGGCCGGATCGTCTTCGAGGGCACACCCGCCGACATCGTCGCCGACAAGTCGACCATCACCGGCGAGCACCTCGCGGCCTACGTCGGCGCATGAGCGACGAATGGGAGGCCGACGCCGAAGGTTCACGCGGCGTGGGGATGTCCGTCGATCTATCCTGCGGCGTCGGAGCCCTCGGTGTTGAGCAGCACGATTGACGACGCGGGATCGAGGCCCAGACTCGAGCGTGCCGGCTCGGTGGCAAGGATGCGCAAGGCAGCGAGGCTCGCAGCTCCGCAGGGTCCGCTGTCGACGCCGAGCGCCTTGAGCTCGGCGACGGCATCCGCGGTGGCCGCATCGTCGACGACCACCGCGCCCGCCAATCCACGCTGGAGATCCGGCCAGGCGAGGTATGACGGTGTGCCACAGTTCAATCCGGCCATGCTCGTCTCGCCTGTCGGCACCGTGATCGGTGCGCCGGCGGCCAGGCTTGCCTGCAGGCAGCCTGCGACCACGGGCTCGACCACGACGATCCGGCACTTGGGACGGGAGCGGCCGAAGAGCACGGCGGCGTGCGCGAGCGAACCGACCCCGGCAGGCACCACGAGAAGGTCGATGCCTGCGCCCAGCGTCGCCGCCTGCTCGGCAGCCTCGTCGAACAGCGTCGCGTAGCCGTCGACGATCCACTGGGGTATGTCCTCGTAGCCGGGCCACGACGTGTCCTGGATGAGCAGCGCATGCGGATCGTCGCCGGTCAGCGCGGCCGCCCGACGCACCGCCTCGTCGTAGGGCGCATCGAGGACGCACACGTCGGCGCCCTCCTTCTCGATCAGCTCGATCGCTCGTTCGGAGACCCCATGCGGAACGACGACCGTGGCGGGCAGGTCGAGCAGGGCAGCCATGCGCGCAACCGCCCGGCCGTGGTTGCCGTCGGTCGCGGTGATCAGCCGCGGCCGATCGTGATCGTTCGAGCGCAGCGCTCGGTGCACCGCCCACGACGCACCGAGCATCTTGAATGCCGGCAGCCCGAGACGTAGCGACTCGTCCTTGACGAGTACCGAGCCGAGGTCGAGCGCCGTGGCGACCGTTGGCAGCGGGACCAACGGTGTCACGGCGTAGTCGGGTAGCGTTTCGTGGAACCGGCGGACCTCGTCGGCGCCGCGAGGCTCGGCGGCCCCGGCGTTCCAGCTCGGGTTCGGCAGAAACGGCTCGGTCGTCGACGCGGCGAAGCTCATGCCTCCGGACTCTAGGCACCACCGCGCCCGGGAAAAACCACCGATTGCTGCCGTTCATTCGTCAGCAACACTGAAGTGTTTCTAGGATCGGGGCATGTTGGACGTGCGGCGGCTGCAGTTCTTGGTCGAGCTCAGCCACCGCGGGACCATCGCCGCGGTGGCCGACGCACTGCACATGAGCCCGTCCGGCATATCCCAGCAACTCGCCCTTCTCGAGCGCGAGGCAGGGGCGGCGCTGCTCGAGCGGGTGGGTCGCGGCGTACGGCTCACCGATGCGGGACGGCAGTTGGCCGAGCGCGGCGCCGACATCCTGGCCGCGCTCGAACTCGCCCACGCCGAACTGCGCTCCGGCGAGGAACCGCCGACCGGCACCTGCCGGGTGGCGGCCTTCGGCAGCGCAGCGCGCGCGTTGGTGCCGTCACTACTGAACTGCCAGCGACGGCACGCTGGCCTGCGCGTCGAACTGGTCGAGTCCGAGCCAGAAGTGGCGGTCCCTGGACTAGTCAGCGGTGAGTTCGACCTGGTAGTCAGCGAGGAGTACCCCGGAAACACACCAGAACTCCCGCGCCACGTCCACCGCGAGGTGCTCGGCACCGACCCGCTCGAGATCGTGGTGGCCACGTCGCTGCTGGGGGAGCGCGACCTCGTCAAGGAAGGCGGCAGTCTGCCGTGGGCGCTCGAACCCGTCGGTGCGACGTCGCGTAAGTGGGCGGTCCAGCACTGCCTCGGCCTCGGCTTCAGCCCGGAGGTGCAGTACGAGTCCTACGACCTCGAGCTGCTCCTGCTGCTGGTACACCAGGGCGCAGCGGCCAGCATCTTGCCGAGGCTGGTGCTCCCGCCGCACCGTGAGACGACGGTGCTCACCCGCATCGACACGGGGTGGTCCCGCAGGCTCGTCTCATTGGCCAGACAGGCCAGAGAGCGAGATCCCTCGGTACGGGCGGTCCGGGAAGCGCTTCGCGGGCGATTCGGTATTCGGCAGTCGGAGTGACTGATGTCCTTCAGTGACCGGCGCTGTTCGCGCGCCCGCGGGGCGGCGATACTTGGGATGACCACCCAAGAGAGCAGGAGAAAGCCGTGGCTGCACGAGTAGCGTTGACTACCGACATCGGTGAGGGACTTGGTCGCTGGAGCTTGGGCGATGACGACGCGCTGCTCGAGATCGTCACCAGCGCCAACATCGCCTGCGGATTCCACGGTGGCGACCCCGGCATCATGCGTCGCACCTGCGCTCTTTCCGTCAAGAACGGCGTCGCCATCGGTGCCCAGGTGAGTTACCGCGATCTGCACGGCTTCGGCCGCCGGTACATTGCAATCCCTGGAGACGAGCTGCGCGACGATCTGCTCTACCAGATGGGGGCCCTGGAAGTGTTCGCCCGCCTGGCAGGCGGCAAGGTCGACTTCATCCGCGCTCATGGTGCGCTCTACAACGTGACGGCCAAGGACACCGAACACGCTCAGGCACTCGTCGACGCCACTGTCGAGTTCAACGCGAAATTGCCGCTTCTCTGCCAGGTGGGTACGGAGGCGTGGCGGCTCGGCCAAGAGGCCGGATTGCGTTTGATCCCAGAAGCATTCGTCGACCGTGCCTATACGCCGGAGGGTCTGCTGCAGCCTCGAACCGAGCCGAACGCTCTTCTGACCGATGCCGACGAGGCCGCGGCGCGGGCCGTGCGGATGGTCACCGAGGGTCGCATCACCGCCAACGACGGCAGCGAGATCGACATCACGGCGGAGGCGTTGCTGGTGCATTGCGACACCCCTGGCGCCGTCGACATCGCACGCAAGACCCGCGCTGCACTCGAGGCGGCCGGCGTCGAACTCATCCCCATGCGGTGACCGTCTCATCGGCGTGCGCGCCGGTCCTTCGCCCCTGCGGTGACACGGCGTGGCTGCTCGACCTGCACGACAATCGCCTGGTGCACCGTTGGGCCACCGCAGTGCGGAATGCCGGCCTGAAGGGCGTATCCGAAGTCGTTCCAGGGCTTTCCACGCTCTTGGTGACCCTCGACCCCCGCGTCACGGACCCCGCCACGCTGCACGCCGCCCTCATCGCACTGGAGCCAGGGCCAGAGAACGCGGGTGACCACGAACGACACGTGATCGACGTGCGCTACGACGGCGAGGACTTGCACGTCGTCGCCCACCTCACCGGACTCTCCGTCGACGAGGTGGTCGCCGCCCACACCGGGACCCCCTGGCGGGTGGCGTTCTGCGGATTCGCGCCCGGTTTCTCCTATCTGGTCGGCGGCGACCCGCGGCTGCGGGTGGCGCGGCGCGATGAGTCTCGAGTCCGGGTGCCTGCAGGCGCGGTCGCGATCGCCGGCGAATTCTCGTCGATCTACCCTCGCGTCTCGCCTGGAGGGTGGCAGCTGCTCGGCCACACCGACGCGGTGCTCTGGAACCCCGCCGCCAGCCCGCCATCGACTCTGCGCCCCGGTGCGGTGGTGGAGTTCCGCGACGTGACGAGATGACCCGGCTGACAGTCGAATCCGTCGGTATCCAGGCTCTCCTCGAAGACCACGGTCGCAGCGGTCTTGCTCACCTGGGAGTCGGGCGATCCGGCGCCGCCGACCGCGCGTCATACGACTTGGCGAACCGGCTGGTCGGCAACCGGCCGGGCGCCCCATGCATCGAGGTCACCCTCGGCCGGCTGGCGTTCACCGTGGATGCGCCGGTATCGGTGGCGGTGACCGGCGCTCCCGTCGCGATTCGGAGTGGCAACCGGGCCCACGCGGTCAACGCCTCCTTCCCGGTGCGCGCAGGGGACACCGTCATCCTGGGTACACCCACCGCAGGACTGCGCACCTACGTCGCCGTACGCGGCGGCATCGCGGGGCAGGAGGTGCTCGGTTCGGTTTCGTGGGACACCATGGCTCAACTCGGGACGCCGCCCTTGCGGGCCGGTGACGTTCTCCAGATATCGCACGCCAAGACGGACTGGCCCGCCACCGACGTCGCGCCCCTCGCGGCGATGGGCAGCGGGCCGCTCGAAGTATCTCTGCTGCTCGGTCCGCGCGACGATTGGTTCACCGACGAAGCGCTCGATCGGCTCGCGAGCGCCGAGTTCACCGTCACCGCCGATGCCAACCGCGTCGGCATCCGGCTGGACGGTCCGGACCTACCGCGGCGCCGGAGCGGGGAACTCGCCAGTGAGGGTGTGGTGCTCGGTGCCCTGCAGGTGCCGACGCGGGGCAGACCCACACTGTTCATGGCAGACCGGCCGGTCACCGGTGGTTATCCAGTGATCGGAGTGGTGTCACAGACGGGTGTGAACCAGGCCGCGCAAGCAGTGCCGGGAACGCGCATCCGGTTCCGGCTACGCCGCCGTTGACGATGTAAGTCGATGACAAACAGGCGGGTGTCAGTTGGCTATCGGTGACATGGATACCGGGCAAGCTTTGAAATAGCGTTGGCCCTCGATCAGCGCACATACACAAAGGGTGCACATACACAGAGGGGACGATATGTCGGCGACGTTCGGGCTGGCCGTGGAGAACTTCACATCGGCCCAGAAGACGCCCCAGATCGAGGAGTTGCTCGTCACGGCTCGGCGGGCCGAACAACTCGGGTTCACCTCGCTCTGGGCATGGGACCATCTCTTCCTCGGCAGTCGACAGCCGTTCCCTCAGCTGGAGGCACTGACGACGCTGGCCGTTCTGGCCAGCCACACCACGACCATCGAGCTCGGGACCGGAGTACTCGTGCTGCCGATCCGCGACCCAGCGCTGCTGGCCAAGACCGCGGCCACGATCCAGGCGATCTCGAACGGACGGTTACGGCTCGGGCTCGCGGCCGGCTGGTATGAGCGCGAGTTCGATGCCACCGGAACGGCTTTCAAGGACCGAGGGCGGATCTTCGAGCGCAATCTCGAGATCTGCATGGAGCTGTGGACTCAGGACGAGGTCACTGACACGTGGGACGACCTGTCGTTTCGCCGCGTGAAGATGCTGCCGCTGCCTCAGCCGCGGCCACAAGTCCTGATCGGCGGATACGTGGACCGGGTGCTCAAGCGCGTTGCCACGCTCGGCGACGGCTGGTTGACCTATTTCTACACACCCGAGGCATTCACCAAGTCCTGGAACAAGATCGAGCGCTTCGCCGACGATGCGGGCCGCGACCCCGCCGAACTACACTCGGTCAACCAGCTGCCGATCTGCGTCGCGTCGTCGAAGGAGAAGGCCCAAGCGCTCAGCGGCCCGTGGCTCGCTTCCTACTTCGATACCCCGGAATGGAGCAGCGCGACGCCCGATAGCGCCATCTGCGGGACACCGGAGGACTGCGCGGAACAGATCGCAGCGCACCTCGATGCCGGTGTGAAGGAAATCTGCCTGATTCCGCATGAGTACGACTCGGAGCAGATGGAGCGTTGTGCCGCAGAGGTTCTGCCGCTTGTCGGCGCCACGGTGGGGGCGGCGTGAGCGCGCGGCTGGCCACGCAAGGCGTCGAGGCCGCACGCGCGGAGCTCGAGGGGCGCAGTGCGGAAACCCGCGACAAGCTGATGTCGACCGCCGAGGCAGTGCGGCGGCTGGTGCCCAACGGATCCGTGATTGGTGTGGGCGGCACCAACCATGCGCGCACGCCGATGGCATTGCTGATCGAGGTGCTCCGCCAAGGCCGCATCGGGCTGACGATGACGCGTCCCCTGTCGTGTTTCGAGGCCGAGCTGATGCTGGCTGCAGGCATGGCCGATCGATTGATGACCAGCTGGGTGGGCATCGGACACGGCTGGGGGCTCGCTCCGGTGCTGCGCCATCTGGTCGAGAACGGTCAGGCGACGTTCGAGGAGTGGAGCCACCTCGGCATCGGGTTGCGCTACAAGGCGGGGGCGATGGGCATCCCGTTTCTACCGACCACGAGCATGCTCGGTTCCGACATCGACAGGCAGCTGGACTTGGCGAAGGTCACCTGCCCCTACACCGGTCAACTGCTCAACGCGGTGCCGAGCCTGAACCCCGATGTCGCGCTGGTACACGTCCAGCGCGCAGACACTTTCGGCAATGCGCAGATCGACGGCTATCAGCTGATGGACGCTGACTTGGTGCTCGCCGCGCGCCGTGTCATCGTCACCGCCGAGGAGATCGTCAGCGCCGACGAGTTTCGCAGCGACCCCGCGCGCACCGTCATTCCGGGCTTCGCCGTCGATGCCGTGGTGCACCAACCGATGGGCGCCTACCCACACGAGTGCTATGGCTACTACGAGGCCGACCTCGATCAGTTCACCGCCTACATGCAGGCGGTCAAGGGCGGCGGCATCGACGGCGCACGCGCGTTCGTCGCCGCGCTGATCGCATACCCCGACCACGACGCCTATCTCGCCTCGATGGATCCGACGCGGCTTGCGGCGTTGCGGCGTACCGCACAGGAGATGCTGCCGCGATGACCGATTCCATGACCTACTCGGCAGCCGATCGAAGCGATCGGCTGACTTCCCCTGCGGCGCAACACCCCGGCGCGAAACCCGACGAGATCATGACCATCGCCGCCAGCCGGCTGCTGGAAGACGGCAAGGTGTTGTTCGCCGGAATCGGCCAGCCACTGGTCGCCGCCGCCATCGCCAAACGCCGCCAGGCGCCGCACCTGACCGTGCTCCTCGAAGGCGGGATGATCGGCATCGAGCTGATGCCGGGCGAATTGCCCGCCTCCACCAACGAGGTCCGCGCGGCCGTCGGTGCCCAGATGCTGACGAGCGCAACCGACATCTTCCTGATGGCCCAGCGTGGCTACTTCGACTACGGGTTCATCGGTGCGGCGCAGATCGACCAGTTCGGCAACGTCAACACCAGCGTCATCGGCGACCCCGCGAAACCGTCCGTGAGATTGCCCGGCCCCGGCGGTGCCAACGACATCGCCTCGATGTGCAACCAGGTCGTGATCGTCACCCAGCACGAGCCCCGCCGGTTCGTCGAGCGGGTCGACTTCGTGACCAGCCCCGGCTTCCTGGCCGGCGGTACCAGCAGGCTCGACAGCGGGCTCTTGCACGGAGGGCCGCGCTGGGTGGTCACCGACCTCGCCCTGCTTGACTTCGCTCCCGGCTCTCATCGAATGAGGGTGCGCGCGTTGCAGACTGGCGTGACACTCGGCGAGGTGCGAGCGGCCACCGGCTTCGAGTTGCTCGTCCACGACCAGCTCGACGAGCTGCCGCCGGTCGAGGACGCCGAGCTCGCGGTGTTGCGTCACCTCATCGGCGGTTCGCAGGAAGGCGGCAGAGAGGCATCCCGATGACCATTCAAGAAGTGGTGCCAACCCCCGCGGGACGCACTCCGGCGACCTGCTTCGAATACCAGCGCGCCGAATCGTGGGCCGACGCCGTCGAGCTGCTCCAGCTGTGGGACGGTGAGGCCAAGATCCTGGCAGGCGGGCAGAGCCTCATCCCGATGCTGAACCTGCGACTCGCCTTTCCCGCTGCCCTCATCGACGTCAACCCGATCCCGGCGGCAGACCCGCGGGTCGAGGGCGATCACCTCGTCATCGACGCCAATACCCGGCACCGAGCGCTGCGAACTTCGGAGGTCGTTCGCAGCCACGCACCGCTGCTCGCGCACGCCGTTCAGTTCGTCGGCAACGTACGGGTCCGCAACCGCGGAACCTTCGGCGGCACACTGTCGCACGCGGATCCGACCGCCGAGATCGCGGCGATCACCCTGGCCTCGGGCGGCGAGATCCTCCTGCTCGGCCCAGCGGGTGAGCGCAGCATCCCCGCCGACGACTTCTTCGTCACCTACCTGACCACCGCGGCGGAACCCGACGAGGTCGTCATCGGCGCTCGGCTGCCCGTTGCCGGGGACGCCCGCTGGGCGTTTCACGAGGTCGTCCGCCGCTACTCCGACTTCGCCACCGTGAGTGTCAGCGTGGTCGCGCGCCCGGCCGCGAATGGCGGGCTGCGCGTGGTTCTCGGCGGCGTCGCCGACCGGCCGATCGTCGTCGACCAAGAGTTGCTCGGTCCAGTGCTCGACGATCCGGGCAACCCGGACCGTGCCCGCGACAGCGCCGATGCGATCGCGGCATCACTGGAGCCCGACACCGATTTACATGCGACCGCCGACTACCGGCGTCGACTGGTCGCAGTCCACACCAGGCGCCTGCTGACTCAGGTGTTCAGCGAGGAGGGAGCAGCATGATCCGGACCCAGCTCGTGCTTCGCGTCAACAACCAACCGCACGAAGTCTGGGTGCGCAACGACCGCACCTTGCTCGACGTCCTCCATGACGACTTGGGAATGCCAGACGTCCGGTACGGCTGCGCCGAGGGCGTCTGCGGCACGTGCACGGTGCTCTTGGACGGCGATCCGGTCAGCGCCTGCACCGTCTACGCCGTGCAGGCCGAGGGGCACGAGGTGGTCACACTGCGCGGGTGGTCGGATCCGCAGGACGACCCACACCCGCTGCAGAAGTGCTTCCTGGAGCGCGGTGCCTCGCAGTGTGGCTTCTGCACCGCAGGGATGTTGCTCACCGCCGCCACACTGGCCGAGCGCAATCCGGACGCCTCTCGCGAGGAGATCCGGCACGAGCTCGTCGGCAACCTGTGCCGCTGCACCGGCTACCAGGCGATCGTCGACGCGGTCGAGGACTACCTGCACCTGCCCGCGGAACAGACGGCCGAGACGGGCGGTGCCCGATGACCACCGTCGAGCCGGGAACCACCCCGGATACCGTCGAACCACCTGACGCCCCAGCCAAGTTCGACCCGGACGCCGACTCGGGCCCGCTGGATCGCGAGCGGAACATGCGTATAGTCGGCCAGTCACCGGCACACCACGACTTCGTCAACAAGGTCCGCGGCACGCTGTTGTACGCCGCCGACTGGAGCCTGCCGGGGATGGTCCACGCCAAACTCGTTCGCTCCGACGTGGCTCCCGCCCGAATCGTCAGCATCGACACATCGGCAGCCGAACGGCTCGAGGGTGTGGTGGCGGTACTCACCGCTGCCGACGTCCCACACAACGCGATCGTCGAGCACGCCAGCGGCGGGCTTGGCGAGCTCACCATCGATCAACCCGTGCTCGCCTCCGACAGGGTGCGATACGTCGGTGAGCCGGTGGCAGTGGTCGCCGCCAACGACCCCGAGACGGCGGCCGAGGCGGCCGATCTCGTCGAGGTCGTCTACGAATCGCTGCCTGGCGTGTACAGCCCGGAGGAGGCGCTGGCCGATGGTGCACCGCTGGTGCACGACGAGGGCAACGTGCTCGTCAACTGGCATCTGGATCGCGGCGACGTCGACGCGGCATTCGCAGAAGCCGACGTGATCATCGACAACACCTACCGCAGCCAGCACGCCGAGCACGCGTACCTCGAAACCGAAGCCGGTGTCGGGTGGCTCGAGAACGACGTTGTCACGCTGCGTATCTCGACCCAGGTGATCGAGCACGCGGCGGAGGTCGCGGCGATCCTCGGCGTGCCGCAGAGCCAGGTACGCGTCATCGCGTCCTACATGGGTGGCGGCTTCGGCGGCAAGGAAGACATGACCGTCGAGCCCTACATCGCCCTGATGGTCTGGCGGACCCGCCGCCCGGTACGGATGATCTGGTCGCGGCAAGAGTCGATCATGGCCAGCACCAAGCGCCACCCGTTCACCATGCACTACCGCACCGCAGCCACCAAGGAGGGCAAGATCCTCGCCGTGGACGCCGACATCGTCGGCGACTCCGGGGCCTACCCGTGTCTGAGCGCACGCGTGCTCTTCGCCGGGGCGGCCTTGTCCACGGGCCCTTACAAGGTGCCGGTGGTCCGGATCCGCTCCCGTGGGGTATTCACCAACAACGTGCCGACGAGCGCGTTCCGGGGCTTCGGCGCCATGCAGGTGGTCTTCGGGTACGAGTCCCAAATGGACGCGCTGGCCACGGAACTCGGATTGAGCCCGGAGGAGGTGCGCGACCGCAACCACATCGAGAAGGGCGACATCCTGGCGGGCGGTGAACCCCTCACCACGGCGGTCGCGGTTCGTGAGACCAGGGCCATCGCCCTCGAAATGCTCGGCGAGCCAAGTGCTCCCAGCGGCCCGAACATGGCCGTCGGACGAGGCTTCGGCAGCAGTATGCAGCCCTATGGCCGCAGCATCTGGTTCCGCGACCACGCCTCGGCGTGGGTGACACTTCAGGCCGACGGCACCCTGCTGATCCGCAGTGGCGTGACCGATCTCGGTGCGGGCCAAGCGGCCAGCTTGTGTCAGATCGCCTCGGAGATCCTCGGTGTTCCGTTGGCCGACATCAGCGTCTACATCGGCGACACCGCACTGAACCCGCCGGCTGGTGGCACCTTCGCCACCCGCCAGCTGTACATGTCGGGCAACGCGATCCTGCGGGCCGCACGCAAGCTGCGCGACCAGCTGACGCCGGTGGCCGCCAAGGAGCTCGGCGTGCCGGAGGACGGAGTGGTCTGGCGGGACGGCATGGTGCGCACCGATGATGGTGGCACCGGGCTGAGCCTGGCCGAATTGGTCCGCGCCGCAACCGAAGCCATGGTTGATACGTCCGTGCTGCACACCTGGCGGGCCCGCTCTGGCGGCTTCGACCCGAAGGTGGGCCAGGGCCACACCTACCCGGACTACACCTTCGGCACCCATGCCGCCGAGGTCGAGGTGGACCTCGAGACCGGCGAAGTCCGGCTGCTGAAGTACGCCGCCTGCCATGACGTGGGCAGGGCGATCAACCCCGTTCGGGTTCAGGGTCAGATCATCGGCGGTGCGGCGCAGGGGATCGGCTACGCGCTGATGGAGGACTGCGTCGCCGAGGAAGGCCACCCGCTGTCGTCGTTGTTCGCCGACTATCTCATCCCGACGTCGATGGACCTACCCGACATCAAGGTGGCCTACGTCGAAAGCGGCGAGGGGAGAGGCCCGCTCAACGCCCGCGGCGTCGGCGAGCCTCCGATCGGACCGCCCGCGGCCACCATCGCCAGCGCCGTCGAAGCCGCCATCGGGATCCGTCCCAAACAGCTACCCATCACCAGTGAGCGGGTCCTCGCACTGCTCGATCAATGTGCCGGCCAGCAGACCCAGAACGGAGAACGTCCATGAAGCTTCAGCACCGAACCGAGGTCAACGCCGCGCCCGAGGACGTGTGGGCGTTTCTTCAGGACACCCGCGCGGTGGTCGGGTGCATGCCGGGCGCTGAGCTCGTCGACGACCTCGGCGACGACCGCTACGAAGGCCTCATGCGGGTGGCCATCGGCCCGCTCAAGATGAACTACGCAGGCAAAGCCTCGGTGGTGGAGCGCAATTCGGACCTGCACCGGATAGTGATCGATGCCTCCGGCCGAGACAAACGCGGATCCGGCGCCGTCACGGCGCACGTCCAGCTCCAGGTGGCCGCCGTCGACTCGGGCAGCCGGATCGATGTCGTCACCGACGTCGATCTCAGCGGCCGCATCGCGTCGCTGGGCCGTGGGATTCGCGATGTCTCCAACGGGATGTTCGTCGAGTTCGCAGACCAGCTCGGCAGCCGAATCGAGAATCCCAACCAGGCGGAACCGGTTGCAGTGGGAGCCACCTCTGCTCGGACTCGTGAATCCGTCGCCACGACCACGATTCCGACGATCGGAGCGACGCAGCCGCCGCGTACCGCCGGCGAGGGCAAGAGCGAGATCAAGGTGATGGGACTCGTCTGGACCATCACCAGGGAACGATTCGCCGACTTCCTTGAGCGGCTGAGCGCGCGTGTCCGGCCCAACTGAGGTCTGCAGATCAAGGGCCATCTGTCAATAGCTCAGTACTGCTGAACTAGTTTGCTGAGTTGGTAAACGGCAGCCATGCCAACCGGCAGCTGTGAGACATACGGTTTTCTCAATGTGACTCAGGTCTCATAACTCTCCATCCAACTCCTTGAACTGGGGCAAACACGATGAGTAGACCGAACGAAGTGCCCGCGGAACCGAGTCCCGACGAGCTGGATTCCACGGCGGATTCCGAGCGCACGGGTGTCCCTCGCGAGATGTTCTTTGTGTTCGCTGGCGTCAACGTCGCCGTCACCAATCTCGCAGTCGGAGCACTGGGCATCGTCTTGGGCCTCTCACTGGTGGACGTGCTCCTTGTCTACTTCTTCGGAGCCATCCTTGGGTCGGCGACCGTTGGCCTGTGCGCCCTGCAAGGTCAGCGAACGGGCGGCTCGGTCATGGTCAACGCGCGACCCTCCTTCGGGTTCGAAGGTGCTCGGCTCCTCGCGGTGCTGCTATTCATCACCACCGCAGGCTGGTTCGGAGTCAACAGCTACTTCGGCGTCACGGCCGCCAGGAGCATGGCCGCACAGTTCGGGGTACCCGGCGGTCCAGGAACCGACGTGCTGCTGCTGGCGCTGCTGACTGCGCTGCTGGTGCTCGTCGCCGTGTTCGGCTATCGGATAATCACGAAGTACGAGCGAATTGCCTTCATAGGCATGGGGATATCGCTCGTCATCGTCGCCATCGGAGCGTTCTCGGGCGGTATCGACTGGGGGCATCAGGCAACGGTGCACGGTGCCGAGCGCATCGGTGCCATCACTGTCCTGGTGACTGCACTCGGTGTCGGATGGGGCGTGTCGTGGACACCGTTCGCACACGACTTCGGCCGATTCGTCCGGCGCGACGCGTCGCAGCGCAAGGTCTTCTACTCGGCCGCGGTCGGCATGTACGTCGGCACGTTCCTGACGTTCGCCCTTTCGGCGGTCATCGCGATCAGTGCCGAGTCCAGCCTCGACGTCGGCAAGACGGTCGAGGCGGCGCTGCCCCAAGCCGTTGCCTTCCCGGTCCTGCTGGTGATGACGCTCGGGCTCCTTCCCGCCAACCTCGTCAACCTCTTCGTGGGACCGGCGGTGCTGAAGACTGCGGGCTTGCGCCTCAACCGATTCCAGGGCGTACTGATCACCGCGCTCGTCGGCATGCCCATCGCCGTCGCAGGCATCTACCAACCCGAGTTCGGGTCGACGTTCAAGGCATTCATGCTGACCTTGGTGATGTGGCTGACGCCGTGGTTGGTGATCACCCTGAGCGACTACTTCCTGATCCACCGCGGCCACTACACCGACGTCGACCTGTTCACCCGACACGGCGTCGCAGGGCGGTTCTTCGCGCCGGGGATCGTGGCATGGGTCGTGGGTCTCGTGGCTTCTCTTGCCTTCGCCAACACGCCGATCTTCGCGTCACCGCTCATGACGCGATACTTTGGCGGCGCCGACCTGAGTCTCTTTGTCGGCGCACTGGTTTCGTTCACCGTCTACTACCCGTGGGCCTCGTCGCGCAAGAAGGCGTCCATGCGCGGTGACACCACCGCCCCGGAGGTCGTGCACCCTGAGCGGGTGGCCGAGCCTGAACCGACGCCATGACGGAGGGGACTGCGCGTGCGTGACGTGATGCCCGAGCTGATGAAGTGGTGGGAGGACGGCGCGACCATCGGCGTCGGCACCGTCGTCACGACGTTCCGGTCCGCGCCCCGTCCGCCTGGCGCATCGATGTTGGTGTGTCCCGACGACTCCGCGGTCGGCTCGGTATCCGGTGGATGCGTCGAAGGCGCGGTCTACGACCTCGCGCAGGCGGTGATCGAGTCCGGCGAACCGGTGCTGCAGCGCTACGGCGTATCCGACGACGACGCCTTCGCGGTGGGCCTGACGTGCGGCGGCATCCTCGACGTCTACGTGCAGACGGTGAGTCAGGAGACCTTCCCCGAGCTCGGCGAGATCGCCGAGGACTTCGACGCGGGCCGCCCCGTCGCGGTGGCGACGGTGATCGAGCACCCCGACCGTTCCTGGTTGGACCGACGTCTCGTCGTCCGGCCCGGCCAGGACGGCGCTCTCGAGGTGCGCGGCACGGTGGGGTCGTCGCGAGCAGACGACGCGGTGCGCGACGACGCTCTTGGTCTGCTGGCCGCAGGCACCAGCGCGACGTTGACCTACGGCATCGACGGCGAGCGCCGCGGCGAGGGCATGCGGGTCTTCGTGCAGGCCTTCGCGCCGAAGCCACGACTGCTGGTATTCGGCGCGATCGACTTCGCCGCGGCGGTGGCCCGCGTCGGGTCCTTCCTCGGCTATCACGTGACGGTGTGCGATGCGCGCCCGGTGTTCGCGACGACCAGCCGATTTCCGGACGCCGACGACGTCGTCGTGGACTGGCCGCACCGCTATCTGACCTCTGAGATGGAGGCCGGGAGAATCGACCCACGCACGATCGTCACAGTGCTGACGCATGACCCGAAGTTCGACGTGCCGCTGCTCGAGGTGGCGCTGCGGATACCGGAGATCGCCTACGTCGGAGCCATGGGATCGCGCCGGACCCACCAAGTTCGGATGGAGCGGCTGCGCAAGATGGGGTTGACCGAGGACGAGCTGGGCCGGCTGTACAGCCCGATCGGCCTCGACCTCGGCGCGCGCACCCCCGAGGAGACCGCCATCTCCATCGTCGCCGAGATCATCGCAGGGCGATGGGGCGGCACCGGGCATCACCTCAAGGACACTGCCGGGCAGATCCACGACAGCGCCGATGGAAGCCTGGCCGCGCTATAGCGCTGTGTCACTTGGCCATTGCGCTCACTTGGGATGGTGCGCGAGGTTTCTCTGCATCTCGATGATCTGCAACGCAACTCCCACTTGGATGGCCACCGGCGTGCTCGTGCTGAAGGGGCCGAGGAGCCGCTCGAGTTTGGCCAGCCGGTATCGCAGCGTGTTGTAGTGGTAGTGCAGATGCCGCGCCGACTCGGCCATGTTCATGTTGTGCTCGATCAGGGATTCCAACGTGTGCAACATCTCTGAGCGCTCTGGATCGCTCAAACGCAACAGCGGCCCGAGCGTCTCCTCCGCGAACGCGCGCAGCTCCTCATCGCCCACCTGGGCAAGGAGCCTGAAGAGGCCGAGCTCGCCGTAGGCCGTCACCGCACTCGCCCCAGACACGCGATGGCCCAACCGCAGGGCGGTGCGCGCCTCCTGGTAGGCGGTGGAGATTCCACTCGGTCCCGGGTAGGTGCGGCTGATACCGACGGCATACTCACCATGCGCATACTGCGCGACCTCGGCCTGGACTGCGCGCGCCGTGGTGAGGACGTCCTTGCCCGCACCGATCACCGCGACCAGCTCGGAACCGAGGCCGGCGGCGGCCGCCGACCGGTCCCTGCTTCGCACTGCGGAGGCCCAGAATTCGATCGCGCGC
Source organism: Mycobacterium sp. (assembly GCA_025963195.1). GTDB lineage: Bacteria > Actinomycetota > Actinomycetes > Mycobacteriales > Mycobacteriaceae > Mycobacterium. The sequence goes on from JAOPVF010000015.1 coordinate 19,082, forward strand.
TCGTCGGCCAGCCGGGATTGTCGCTTGCTGATGGGGGAGTCGTCGGTGGTGCCTTCCCTGCGCCCCACGAGGACGACGATGTCCCGCTCGAGATGCCATCCGAAGCCGGATCCCAAGGTTGCGTACTCATCGGACTCGAAGTCGCTGCCGGTGATCAGCTCGAACAGTGCGTTGGACGCGAAGCGGCGTTCCACGGCGCCCACCGCCAGGTCGCGGGTCACTTCGAGTGCCGCCACGATCGCGGCTTGTTCGACTGCCACCACGCTGAACTCTCCCAACGGCCCGTCCGCTTCGACGGCGATCACGTAACCGTGGTGGAGCTTGCCCGCCCGAATCTCACGCGAAGCCCAACGCCTTCCCGTGGCCGCATCGGTGCTGACGTCGGCCAAGCCCAGCTTCCTGACGTCGACTGAATCCGTGTTGAGCAGACGGAGTTTGGTCAACGGAGCGTCGTCTCCCGCAAGGGCGAGAACCTCGCCCTGCGGATCGGTGATCACGACGCATGCGTCGCCGAGTAGGCCAGAGAGCCTGCGCGCCAACTCGATCAGACCGCCACCGGACAGAGTGATCTCGAGGAAGGAGTGATGGATCTCCTGCGCTCGCGCCAACGCATCGGCTTGGCGGTTGACGATCGTGGCGAATGCCTTGCTCAGGATGTCGTCGAACCGGATGCGTTCAGGGATGACGACCAGCGGCAGGCCGAGTCGCTCGGCGACGTCGATCATCCCTTCGCCGAGTTCGGACATGTACCGGTCGAGCTTGATGCCGATCCCTGCCAGGCCGAGGTCGTGCAGGTCCGTGAGCAGCTTGGCCTGGCCCGCATCGTCGCGGGGAAGGGGATAGCCGGTTGCGAGCAGGAACTCGTCCTGCCTGACCCACGGGCCGATGTCGGGAACCGTCATGACGTTCACGGCCCGGATGATCTGATCGATGCCGGCACGCCCCGCGACCAGTTGAGCGCCGGCCAGTACTTCGTCGTCGAGCAACTCGGCGAGGGTGAGGGTCTGACCTGCGGTTTCAGTGGCAGTATCGCGCTGATTCATCACTTCGCAGTTTAGCGCCGATAAACAACGATCGTGCGGTTTCTTGGTAATAGTAGCCATGGGTCGGAGTCGTGGATCTTCGTAGGGTTTTGACATGAAACAGAACTGGAATGCCCGCAAGGACGTCGTCTCGTGACCGAAACGGTGTCGATCCTCGGTGGCACGGGCAACTTGGGCTTTGGCCTCGCGGTCCGGCTCGGCGCCGCCGGCTACGCGGTCTGTCTCGGGTCGCGTGATTCGGAACGCGCAAGGGATGCGGCGGTGCGGGCGCGGGATCTGATCGACGGGGGGACGTTCATCGGCCGTCTGAACGACGAAGCGGTCGCGCAGGCCGATCGGCTGATCGTGGCAGCGGTGCCGTTCGTCAGCCACGCATCGACCCTCAACGGCGTGGCGGACAGCTGGCGGCCCGAGCACGTACTGCTGGACACGACCGTTCCGCTGGCCACCGCGATCGGCGGGCGTGCAACGCATTTGGTCGAACCGTGGCACGGGTCGGCGGCGCAGCAGGCACGCGCGACGGTCAACGCCGAAGTCGCCGTGGCGTCGGGGCTGCACACCATCAGCGCGGCAGCGTTGCGCGATCTCGGGCGACCACTCGACCAGGACACGTTGATCTGTGGTGACCGACGGGCAAAGGACGTGGTGACCGACGTTCTGCAGGACATCGACGGACTTCGCGTCGTCGATGCCGGGTCGCTCGAGATGAGCCGCCTTCTCGAAGGGCTCACGCCCGTTCTGATCGGCATCAACATGCGCAACAAGACCCACGCGGGGATTCAGGTGACGCGCCTCGACGTTCCGAGGGGCACCCGCCCACAAAAACCTGTTCTATCTGCCAAACCACGAAGGGCGGCACTGGCGTCAGGCCACAATGACGTCGAACTGGGCAGCTCTTAGGCTGACCCGGTGAATGACGTACCTCCGGTCGGCGCAGGCATCATCGTCGATCCCACTCGCACCGCATTTCTGATCATCGACATGCAGAACGACTTCGTCCTGCCGGAAGCCCAGATATCCACACCGGGTGCCATGGACCTCATTCCGACGATCGCCGCCTTCGCCGACGCCTGCCGCAAGCGGGGGTTCCCCGTCGTCTACACGCGCGAGATGCACCGGCCCGGGCTCGAGGACTTCGGCATCGAAGGCTGTTTCGAGCCGCCGCACTGCCTCGAGGGAACTGCGGGCCCGGACATCGTCGCGGGTTTGGAACCGCAGGCCGGGGACTTCGTGATCTCAGGGAAGCGTCGCTATGACGCGTTCCTCGGGACGGAGCTGGATCTGCTGTTGCGCGGGTTGAGGATCGAGAACATCATCTTCGCCGGCGTCTGTACCGACATCTGCGTGGTGAACTCGGTGATGACTGCGCGCAATCACGACTACCGGTGCTACGTGCTGCGCGACGCGGTGGACGCGACGTCCGCGGCGCGCCAGGAAGCTGCCCTGTTGTGCTTGAGCCATGTGTTCGCCTGCGTTGGTGATACGGCCGAAGCCGCACAGGTTTTCGGCCTCGGGTCGACGCATGCCGCGGCGTCCGGTCGGGTCGGCCTTCTCAGCTAGGTCGTACAGCCGAAGACGGGGTGGCCGCTCGGCGGCCACCCCGTCTTCGTGTTGCTGATGCTCCTATTTCGGGTTGGGTGACAAGGCATCTCGGGGCGCGAACCTGCGTCGCGCGACGAGGTAGATCAGCGCCGCCACGATGCCGGACACGAAGTAGCTGACGTCGGCGCCGTCGAGGCTGGCGCCGACCGGTCCGGTGTAGAAGTCATTGGCCATGAACGGGATCGAGATCGCCACTCCAATGAGCATCGCCGCGATACCCGCGACGTCGACGCGGCCGAACGCACCCGTCGGCGTGTAGAAGTTCTCGAACGGCAGCGAGTTTCGTCCGGCCCGTTGAACGACGAAGTAGTCCACCAGCAGGACCGCGACCCACGGCGTGATGTAGTACGAAACCACGTGCAGGAACAGCAGGAAGTTCGACTGGAACTGTTCCCCGCCGAACACCAGGGCGATGAACATCCCGATGACGCCCGCGATGATGACCGTCACCCACTGCGGCAGCTTCACGTCACACGTCAGCGTGGCCATCGCGCCGCTGTAGAGATTCACGGAATTGTGGGGGATCGCCGATAGGCCCAACGTGAGCAGTACGACGTAGCGCAGCCAATCCGGCATCGCCAAGGCGAACGTATCCAGAACGTCCCCGTTGGGTGCCAGCGTGATGAGTCCGGCGCCGAGACACATCATCCACGTGGTCGAGGTGAACAGACCGAGCGTGGCGGCCGAGAACGTTGACGATGGCTTGCTGTTCTCGGGTAGGTACCGGGAGTAGTCCGACGCGTACGGAGCCCAGCTTGCCGTGTAACCGAACACCGCGGTGAAGAGCACGAACCAGGCCAGCCAGAAGTCACTGCCGGACGCGGTGGCCGCGGTACCGGGACCCCCGCCGTGCAAGAGCAGGAAGATCGAGACGACGGTGAGCACGACCATGCTCACGTTGGTGATGATCTTGCCCATCGTGTGCAGGATCCGGTACCCGAAGATCCCGATCACGATGCTGACGACCGCGACGACCACGACGGTTGGCGCATACGGTGTATTGAACAGGCCAGCAAGGGATTTAGCGCCGAGCACCGTGCCTACGCTGTAGTAGCCGATGAAGATCAGCAGGGACAGGATCGACGGCAGGAAGTTCCCGTAGTAGCCGAACGGAGCCCGTCCCATCGGCAGCTGTGGCATGCCGAGTCGTGGACCCATGACCGCACATGCGCCGGTGATGATGGAGCCAAGGACATTGGCCAGGATGATTGCGGTGATGCTGCCGGTGAAGCCAAGACCGAGTGGCCCGCCACTGGCGCCAAGGAAGATGCCTGCCAGATAGATGACGGGCGCAAACCGCACGGTGAACTGGTTTCGTGGGCTGCCGTAGCGGCGACTCGTCGGGACATGCGCGATGCCATGCCGTTCGAGAGCCAACGTCCTGCCCGCGGGTTTGGGGGAGTGCGATTGCCCTTGGGACGTGGTCGCTTGGGCGCTTCTGACGTTCATCGGTCCTCGTTTTCTTGGCACAAGGAGGTTGTGACGTCCATCACGCTAGGTTCGCCCTTCATGCTTGGACACATGACCGAGAGCCAAACGTCGACGGCGGATCCTTGTCACGAGGTGACAACGAGCGGGTGGAAGGGCGGGAGGACCGCCTACGGCTTGCGAGCGCCCTTTGGAGGGATGTCCGAGCCGCCGCGAGTGGCGAACCGGCTCAGGGTGGAGACGCCTGGCACGCTCGACACCGCGTTGAAGACGTCGTTGCCCGTGGCGACGAGTGCTTCCAGTTGGGGGAGTAGTGCGTCCATCGTCCGGATCAATGGGTCGGCCAGTGCGAGGTAGCGCTCGGCGCGATCGATGGCGGTGTTCAAACGTTCGGTGGTGGTCGCCAGGTTCTCGATGAGATCTGGCAGCTGACTGGCAAGTTGAATCGACGCGGGCGGGATGCGCAACGCTCCGCTGGCGACCGATTGTGCGGTCTCCGCGGCCGCCTGTGCGGCGGAGACGATGTCTCTCGGGGTCGGGACCTTCTGGCTCATGTGGACAACGATGCCGCAGAGTGCAGCAGATGTCTGTCCTTTGCCATGAACCCTTGTCCGACAGAGCGATCCGAGGAGTACCGAGCCAGATCCGTCATCACCCCGATGTTCGGTCCGGATGGACTGGCAAAACGGGCCGCGGACGTCGTTGCTGGCGATAGATTGTTGGTAGTGCGCACGGATCCTGCTGCGCGAGTGCCGATGACGGGGGAGAACCGATGGGGCGCTCGAGGCGTGGTTGGAGAACCACGCCAACCGTGAAGATATTCATTCCCATCAGGGTCTGCAGACGGCGAAACTCGTCACCACATTCGCGGCCGCCATCGCCGCGACCTTCGTCGCGACGTCCCTCGCCGAGGGACCAGAGCCATCGTGCTGGGACGAGGGTGCCGTAGGTGCAATGGCTTTGTCTGTGCTCGGTGTGCTCGTCATCGCCTTCCACGCGCGAAAGGCACCCGACACTGCCGAGTCAACGAGCCGAGAGGAGTGATCCGTTGTCGACCACTCTCGCCTTTCCGTCCAGCCTGGACTCGGCTGTGTCGAAGATCTTCCGCCGTGTCGTTCCGCTGTTGATCATCATGCTGATCTGCAATCAGTTGAACAGGTCCAACATCGGCTACGCCCAGAAGTACCTCGAGGCCGACGTCGGAATCGGCGCCGCGGCATACGGTTTCGGTGCTGGCGTCTTCTTCATCGCCTACGCCATCTTCGAACTCCCGAGCAACATGATGATGGAGAAGTACGGGGCGAGGATCTGGCTCACCCGCATCATGGTCAGTTGGGGTTTGATCTCTGCGGCAATGGACTTCGTACAGAACGCCGAAATGTTCTACGTCCTGCGATTCCTGCTCGGCGCGGCGATATCGGTCGCGGACGGTCAGACGGAGAACTCGTCACCATCATCGAGCAGAAGAAGCGTGGCGCGTCGGACGACGAGGTGGCGGAGAACCTGGCCGCCGTTCGGCGCGAAGTGGCGTCGGCGGTGTTCAACACGCACGGCCTCAGAATCGCGGATCTGGTTCTGGTGCCTCCGGGTTCGATACCGATCACGACCAGCGGCAAGGTCAGGCGGGCGTCGTGCGTGGAACATTACCGGCACGGTCAATTCGACCGTCTGGATTCGTGAACCCGTTGCACCACAGTGGAAGCCATCGCGACGCGGCTTGTTTGACGACGGACGGAGCACGGTAGCTTGTCGGCAATGTGGAGCTCGGTCGCGGTGCTGGCACTTCCGATCGCACTCGACCCGTACGTCTCGGCGTCAACCTTCTGCTGATCTCCAGGCCACGCCCCGCGCAAAACCTGCTGGTGTATTGGATCGGCTGCGTGAGCGCCAGTTTCGTCTTGCTGCTGGTCCCGCTTCTGGTTCTGCACTTCACGCCGTTGTTCTCGTCCTTCGCGCACGATTTGGCCAACCCCGCCACCGCTGCGAGTTCCACCGTCCGGCGCGTCGAAGTCTTCTTGGGTGTACTGGTGCTGGTGATCGCGGCCCTGATGGCGGTGCGCTTCGTGACACGTCGGCGGGCCCGGAACACCAAAACGGCTGCCCCGGATGCAGATTCGGACGCGTCATCGCCCATCTCGCGTCTGTTGAAGCGGGGTCGGGATGCGCCGGCGGAGGGCGCGTCGGCAATGCAGCGACTGCTGGGGCGCGCCAACAGGGCGTGGGAAAGCGGCGCTTTGTGGGTTGCGTTCGTGATTGGCTTCTGGGCGGGGCCGAACCCTTCCCTTGTCATGTTCTCCCTCGCCACGATCCTGGCCTCGGGAGCGGTGATCGGCGCGCAGATCGGCGCCGCGGTCGTGTTCGTCGTCGTGAGCCTCGCGGTCGTGGAGGTCGTGCTGATCAACAACGTGCTCGCACCGACCTTCTCCCGCCTGGTTTCTCTCGAGCATCCTGAAGTGATCGAAGAGGGAATGGTTTTCGCGCTGGAGACCTATTGGCCATCCAGTGACGGTTGGGGTGCCGCGCGGATCGAGGAGGAGATGGTCGTCACCGCGAACGGCTGCGAGGTCATCACCAAGTTCCCCGCCGAGGAACTGCTCGTGGCCGGGCAACGGTATTACACGGTCTCAGGGCCGTTGAACACCGAACGCGACTCACAGTCGCATCTGAACACGTTGCTGCCCAGCACATGACGCCGAGGAGCTGGCCGCCGGTCGCGGCGCAGCGCCGATCGGGTTGGTGCGAGAGCGCTCCCATGAACGGTTCGGCGGTTCACTGCCCGAACGCCGGTCCTAACGGTTAGGTGTTCCCGACATTGTCGATGACACGATCGCATGACTCCGAGTCCTCCTCGGTAGACCAGCATCCGACCGTCCTCGGTGAGAACCACCGGTCCGGTTCGGGCGACTCCGCGGACCAACCGCTGGGCTATCTCCTGTACCGGGCGATGACCACGTTGCGACCGTACATGGTCGCCGAGCTCCAGCCACTGGGCATCGGCGTGCCGGAATTCGTCTGTATGCGCATCCTCGCCGGAGCTCCCGGCCAATCCAACGCCAGTCTGGCTCGTAGCGCCAACGTTTCACCGCAGGCAATGAACCTCGTCGTGCGCACGCTGCAAGACATGGGTGTCGTCGCGCGACCGGCGGTGGCGACGGGGCGATCGATCCCGGCGCGGCTGACTGTGAAGGGCATGGCGTTACTGCAGCGAGCCGAAGCGGTCATGGGAATCGCAGATGAGCGCCTGATGGTCCATCTGAGCAGCGCCGAGCGTGCCCGTTTCAAACGGTTCCTTCATTCCATGGGAGCGCATGA
>JAOPVF010000043.1 GCA_025963195.1 Mycobacterium sp.
TCACCGCACGCCAGCCCGTCGAGGCCGGTGACCGTCCGGAGCTCACCGAGGCCACGGTCGTGGTCGCGGGTGGCCGCGGCGTCGGCAGTGCCGAGAAGTTCTCGGTGGTCGAGGAGCTGGCCGACTCGCTGAGCGGCGCCGTCGGCGCGTCTCGTGCGGCGGTCGACTCGGGCTACTACCCTGGACAGTTCCAGGTCGGCCAGACGGGCAAGACCGTGTCGCCGCAACTGTACATCGCGCTCGGCATCTCCGGCGCCATCCAGCACCGGGCCGGTATGCAGACGTCGAAGACGATCATCGCGGTGAACAAGGACGAAGAGGCGCCGATCTTCGAGATCGCAGACCTCGGCATCGTCGGCGACCTGTTCAAGGTCGCACCGCAGCTCACCGAGAAGGTCAAGGCCCGCAAGGGATAAGTCCTTACCTGCTCACGTCCCGAGGGCGGTCCACGTAGGGTTTCCGGCGTGGACCTGCTTCTCGGAATCGACATGGGCACCGGGAGCACCAAGGGCGTCCTCGTCGACACCTCGGGCGTGGTCATTGCGTCGGCCACGCAGTCGCACGGGATGGACCTTCCGCGCCCCGGCTGGGCCGAGGTCGACGCCGAGTCGACGTGGTGGCGCGACGTATGCGACATCAGTACCCGGCTGACCGGCGCGATGCCGTCAGGCTCGACGCTGGCCGGCGTGTGCGTGAGTGGTGTCGGGCCGTGCCTGGTGCTCTGCGACGATGCGCTGACGCCGTTGCGGCCTGCGATCATGTACGGCGTCGACACCAGGGCGAGCGCCGAGATCGACTTCCTGACCGAGGAATTCGGCGCGGACGTGATCCTGGAACGAGCGGGCACCCTGCTGTCCAGTCAGGCGGTCGGGCCCAAGCTGGAGTGGGTGCGTCGCCACGAACCGCGGGTGTTCGACCGTGCGACGGGTTGGTACGGGTCCAACTCCTACGTCGCGGCCAAGCTGACCGGTGAGTACGTGCTCGATCACCACACGGCGAGCCAGTGCGATCCGCTGTACGTCACGCGCGACTTCGGGTGGAACACCGAGTGGGCCAAGCGGATCTGCGGCCATCTTCCGTTGCCGCGGCTGGTCTGGCCCAGCGACGTGGTCGGCACCGTTCACGCCGAAGCGGCTGCCGCGACCGGGATCCCGAAGGGCACGCCGGTGGTGGCGGGCACGGTCGACGCCTACGCCGAGGCGTTCTCGGTGGGTGTCCGCAGTCCCGGCGATCAGATGCTGATGTACGGCTCGACCATGTTTCTGGTCCAGATCATCGGCGAGTACCACAGCGATCCGGCACTGTGGACCACGGCGGGCATGGAACGCGGGTCGCTGGCCTTGGCGGCGGGCACCTCGACGGCGGGCAGCATGATCAGCTGGCTGCAAACGGTCACCGGCGGTGCGGATTTCGGCACGTTGATGGCCGAGGCGGCTGCGGTGCCACCGGGCAGTGAGGGATTGATCGCCCTGCCGTATCTGGCGGGGGAGCGCACTCCGGTCTTCGATCCGCAGGCCAGGGGACTGTTCGCCGGGCTGACCCTGCGGCACGGCCGCGGCCACCTGTTCCGTGCGGCGTACGAGGGCATCGGGTTTGGCATCAGGCAGATCCTGGAGATGTTCGACGATGCCCACACCGGCGTGCGCACCGTCGCGGTCGGCGGGGGTCTGCAGAGCCCGGTCTGGGCGCAGGCCGTCAGCGACATCACGGGACGTCCGCAACTGGTTCCCGAGCAGGCGATCGGCGCCAGTTACGGTGACGCACTGATGGCGGCGATCGGTGTGGGACTCGTTGCGCCGGAGACCGATTGGGCCAAGATCGAGCGGGAGATCAGGCCCAACCCTGCCAACCGCGAGCTGTACGACGAGCTCTACGGCGTGTGGCGGGGACTGTATCCGGCGACCAGGCAACTGGTGCACGATCTCGATGCGATCGCCGGACGGGACGCCAAGCCCACCGAGTAGCCGTCACGCACGGTCGTCGACGGTCCCACTGCCGAGGATGTCGGTGGCGGTCGCGGGGTCGGTGACGAGGTGGGTGAAATACCCGCCGCGGGCGCCCGCCACGATCGAATCGACCTTCTCCTTGCCGACGGCGACGGCGATGGTGACCGGGATATGCTGCAGCACATCGAGTTCGACGGCGATCAGGCGCTCCGCACCCTCGAAGCCGACCGGCGCGCCGTCGCGATCGTAGAAGCGGGAGCAGACGTCACCGACGGCAGCGCGAAGCGAGGTGGATCCGGTCGGCACGAACCGAGGGATGTCCGACCGCGTCAGTGGCGGGGCGCCGATGCCCATCAGCACGCACCTGGCCTGCGGCCAGAGGTGCAACACCCGCTGGATGCTCGGATCGTTGAGCAGAGACTGGTAGAGCTCTTCGCCGGGCAGGGCGGGTGCGAACAGGTAATTCGCCCGTCCGCCAACCCGATTGGCCACCAGCCGGGTGATCTCGTTGGTCTGGTACCAGTCCTCGGGTTGGTCGTTCCCGCCGACCGTGGGCGCGACCACGACCCCGGGTAGATGTGTCAGCTCGAACTGCGCGACCTCGTACACCGTGCGTCCCGACGACACCAGCAGCACGTCGCCAGGCAGTAGGCCCGCTTCGCCGAGGGCACGGCCGACCGCGGGTGCCAGCACGCGGCCCATCACGTCGACGACGGTGCGACCCGTGCCGGGAGCAGGCAGCGGGGGACTAAGGTACACCGAGGTCAGATTGAGCGCGCGGGCGAGCCGATCGGCCAGGTCGTCGGGGCGTGCCTCCTCGGGCGGCACCACCTCGATGCGCACGATGCCCTGTCGTTTCGCCTCCGACAGCAACCGGCTCACGGTGGCGCGGCTGGTGCCGAGCTGCTGGGCCACCTCGGCCTGCGTCGCCTCGTCCTCGTAGTACAGCCGCGCGGCGGTGTACAGCAGCGATGCCGGAAAGTGGCTGCCCTCGCCATCGGATGAAGCGCTGGCGGCAGCACCGTCCCCGAGCTGGTTCAGCGGGGTGTTCTGGACCGACCGGGGCATGAGCCGAGTATGTCACCGAAAAATCAACCCTGCACATATGTTCTGGAGAGAATCTTTGTGAACAATCGTTCTGGACAAATGTGCAGGAGCTCGATAGTGTGACCGCAGCCACATGCGAAGGAGCCGTTGATGACCGATCAGATCCCGGAGAAGATGCAGGCCGTCGTCGTCCACGGGCCGAACGACTACCGCCTCGAAGAGGTCGCCGTGCCTGCGCGCAAACCGGGCGAGGCGCTGATCCGCGTTGAGGCCGTCGGCATCTGTGCCAGCGACCTCAAGTGCTACCACGGTGCAGCCAAGTTCTGGGGCGACGAGAACCGCCCGGCGTGGACGGAGACCATGGTGATCCCCGGCCACGAATTCGTCGGTCGCGTAGTCGAACTCGACGACGAGGCCGCCGGCAGGTGGGGCATCGCCGTTGGCGACCGCGTGACCTCCGAGCAGATCGTGCCCTGCTGGGAGTGCCGCTTCTGCAAGCGCGGCCAGTACCACATGTGCCAGCCGCACGACCTCTACGGCTTCAAGCGCCGGACCCCCGGCGCCATGGCCACCTACATGACCTATCCCGTAGAAGCGCTGGTGCACAAGATCTCCGGAGACATCCCGGCGCACCACGCGGCATTCGTGGAGCCGCTGTCGTGCTCGCTACACGCCGTCGAGCGAGCTCAGATCACGTTCGAGGACACCGTCGTGGTGGCGGGCTGCGGGCCCATCGGCCTCGGCATGATCGCCGGCGCCCGGGCCAAGAACCCGATGCACGTCATCGCACTGGACATGGCGCCGGAGAAGCTCGAACTCGCCAAGAAGTGCGGCGCCGACATCACCATCAACATTGCCGAACAGGATGCGCCCGCGATCATCAAGGACCTGACCGATGGCTACGGCGCCGACGTCTACCTCGAGGGCACCGGTCACCCGTCGGCGGTACCGCAGGGCCTGAACGCGCTGCGCAAGCTCGGCCGCTACGTCGAGTACGGCGTCTTCGGAAGCGACGTCACCGTCGACTGGAGCATCATCAGCGACGACAAGGAGCTCGACGTCCTCGGCGCCCACCTCGGCCCGTACTGCTGGCCCGCCGCGATCCGGATGATCGAATCCGGCGTCCTGCCGATGGAGCAGATCTGTACCCACCAGCTGCCACTGAGCGAATTCCAGAAGGGTCTGGACCTCGTCGCCAGTGGCAAGGAGTCGGTGAAGGTCTCCCTGATCCCCGCCTGACCCATCCGAGCTAAGGACGTCGACGAAGATGAGTGGTAATCGAGTTTCCGCAAGGGGCCCGCAGATGTCGCGGCGAAACATGTTGGCGGCGTTGGGCGTTGCCGGTGCCGCCGCTGCGAGCCTGCCGGTGCTCAGCGCCTGCGGCGTCGGTGGCAAGCCCAGCGCCCCGAACGGGTCGTCGGCGGTCAGTGGCGGGTTCGACTGGAAGAAGGCTTCCGGGCAGACCATCAACATCCTGCAGACCCCGCACCCCTACCAGCTGTCGTATCAGCCGCTTCTGGCCGAATTCACCGAACTCACCGGCATCAAGGTCAACGTCGACCTGGTCCCGGAGGCCGACTACTTCACCAAGCTGAACACCGAGCTGGCCGGTGGTTCCGGCAAGCACGACGCGTTCATGCTCGGCGCCTACTTCATCTGGCAGTACGGGCCGCCCGGGTGGATCGAAGACCTGAACCCGTGGCTGCACAACAGCTCGGCGACCAGTGCCGAATACGACTTCGAGGACATCTTCGAGGGCCTGCGGACCTCCACCCGGTGGGACTTCACCCTCGGCAACCCGCTGGGCACCGGCGGGCAGTGGGCCATTCCCTGGGGCTTCGAGAACAACGTCGTCGCGTACAACAAGCGGATCTTCGACGAGAAGGGCATCACCAAGCTGCCCGACACGCTCGACGACTTCATCCAGCTGGCCGTCGACCTGACCGACCGTTCGCAGAACCGCTACGGCATCTCCACCCGCGGATCGAAGTCGTGGGCCACCATCCACCCCGGCTTCATGACGCAGTACACCCGCGAGGGCGCGGTGGACTACCACTTCAACGGTTCCGAGCTGATCGCCGAGATGGACGGCGACAAGGCCGTCGAATTCACCAAGAAGTGGATCGACATGCAGCACCGGGCCGGGCCGACGTCGTGGACCACCTACGACTATCCCAACGCCACCGGCGATCTCG
>JAOPVF010000044.1 GCA_025963195.1 Mycobacterium sp.
AGGTCGACGTTCGCGCGGCCTGAGCGCTGAAGTCAAGCCGACCGCGGCACACCCAACGCCAGCAGCGCGGTGTCGTCGTCCACGCCTGCGCCGAGTTCTTCGAGCAGAGCGCTCAGCTCGCCGATGATCTCGTCCGCGGTGGCGGGGGCGCGATCGCGCGCAAAGCGCAGCAGCGCACCGTCGTCGTCGAAACGCACTCCGCCGGCACCAGTCCTCGCCTCTGTGAGACCGTCGGTGTAGAGCAACAGGGTATCGCCCGGTGCCAAGTGGATCCGGGTCGACGCAAACTTCGGCGCGGTGAACATCCCAACGGCTTGACCACCGGGTGCGTTCACGTACTCCACCTCGCCGTCACCGCGCAGAAGCAGCGGCGGCGGGTGTCCACCGGTGGCCAGTTCGACACTGAATCCTTTGCCCAACAAGGTGATCAGGCCGAAGACCACTGTGCAGTAACGGCTGGGGTTGTCGCCGTCGGGCTCGCGACGAAGCATCGCATCCAGGCTGTGCAGCACCGCCTCCGGGTCGTCGTCGTTGACCGCGGCCGCGCGCAGCGTGTAGCGCGTGACCGACGTCAGCATGGCGGCGTCGACGCCCTTTCCGCACACGTCCCCGAGAAAGAACGCCGACTTGTCCCGCCACAGCGGAAACAGGTCGTAGAAGTCGCCGCCCACCTCGGAGGGCGACGCTGCGTGGTAGTACACCGCCGCGTCCAGTCCTGCCGGGGGAACCAGGGTCGGTGGCTGCAAAGAGCGTCGCAACGTCGTGGCCAACTCCTCCGCTCGGGATTGCGCCTGCTGTGCGCGGCGCCGCTCGCCGAGCAGCTCTTGTTCGTAGGAACGTCGATCGCTGGCGTCCTGCGCGATCAGGCGAACCGACACGGTTCGGCCGTCACCATCGGCGCGCACGTTCGCGGTGACGAACGCAGGCAGCCGGCGACCGTCCTCGGCGACCAGGTCCAGAGTCACACCACCAAGCCTTCCTGCGATCTGCAGCAGCGGAGCGAAGTGCGTTTCGAAGTGAATCCGTCCGCCGCCGGTGAGCAGATCCGTGAATGGCCGGCCGACCAATTCATCGACCCGGTACCCCAACCAGTTGGCGAAGGTCGCATTGGCAGAGGTGACGTGCCCGTTGGGCGACATCGCCAGCACACCGGCCGGCGCATTTTGGTAAAAGTCCTCGAGGTCGAAGAGATCGTCGCCGCAAGGGCCGTCCGTCACGGTTCCCCTGCGAACGCGGCGATCGCCTCGGCAGTCACGACCGGAGCACTGATTTGCGGGCAGTGGCCGGATGCGTCGAGGGTCACCAACCTGCTGTCGGCGATGTGCTGATGAACGTAGGCGCCGACCTCGCGTGGTGCCAACGTGTCCCGTGCGCACTCGATCACCAGCGTCGGCACCAACACGCGCTCCAGGTCAGCCCGATTGTCGGAGAGGAACGTCGTGCGCGCGAAGACCTTGGCCATCGCCGGATCAGTTCTGCAGAACGACTCGGTGAGCTCGTCACCGAGCTCGGGACGCTCGGGCGTGCCCATGATGTTCGGTGCCATCGCGCGCGACCAGCCTAGGTAATTGCTCTCCATGGACGCGAGGAGCTCGTCGATGTCGGCGCGGGTGAAGCCGCCGCGGTAGCCGTCGTCGTCGAGGTAGGACGGAGATGGCGTCAGCAGCACCAGGTTGGCGAAGCGGTCGGCGTCCCTCGCGACGGCGAGCACGCCCATCATCGCGGCGACCGAGTGCCCAACGAACGTGATGTCCCGCAGATCGAGTTCACGGATGATCTGCAGGATGTCGTCGGCGTAGCCATCGAGCGAGGCGTAACGCCCGGGGTCCCAGGCGTTCGGGTCCGATGCGCCGGAACCCACGTGATCGAACAGGACGATCCGGAAGCACGTAGCCAGCTTCTCCGTGACGAGGCGCCACAGATTCTGGTCGCACCCAAACCCATGGGCGAGCACGACCGTCGGGCCGTGCGGGTCCCCGACGACGTGCACGTTGTTCCTGGCGATCACATCCACTCGTCGATCCTAGGCCCGTCATCTCTCCGTACCCTGGACACGTGAGCGTCACGCCGGCCACCGCCATCGCCCTTGGGGACCACTTCTCCCGCGAGTTGCCGGAGATGGCCGTCCGCTGGCAGGCCGAGGCCGCACCCGATCCGCGACTGCTGGTCCTCAACGAGGCGCTGGCGGAAGAACTCGGGCTCGACGCCGTCTGGCTGCGGAGCCCCGACGGGGTTGGCCTGTTGGTCGGCGCCGTGGTCCCCGACGGTGCTACCCCCGTCGCGCAGGGCTACGCCGGGCATCAGTTCGGCGGCTTCGTGCCCCGCCTCGGCGACGGGCGTGCTCTGCTACTCGGCGAACTCGTCGGGGTAGGCGGACAAGGCCGCGACCTTCACCTCAAGGGTTCGGGGCGCACACCGTTCGCGCGGGGTGGCGACGGATTGGCCGCGGTCGGTCCCATGCTGCGGGAGTACGTCATCAGCGAGGCCATGCACGCACTGGCCGTCCCCACCACCCGATCGCTTGCCGTCGTCGCGACGGGACGCCCGGTGCATCGCGAGACGACGCTGCCGGGCGCCGTGCTCGCGAGGGTCGCGGCCAGCCATCTGCGCGTCGGCAGCTTCCAGTACGCCGCGAGTAAGGACCCAAATCTATTGCGGCGCCTCGCCGATTACGCGATCGCCCGCCACTACCCGGACGCGGCCGGCTATCTCGGATTGTTCGAGGCCGTCGTCGCCGCCCAGGCCTCACTGATGGCCGAGTGGATGCTCGTCGGGTTCGTGCACGGCGTGATGAACACCGACAACATGACGATCTCCGGCGAGACCATCGACTACGGGCCGTGCGCCTTCATGGAGGCATACGACCCGGTCACCGTGTTCAGCTCGATCGACCACGGGGGCCGCTACGCCTATGGAAACCAGCCCGCCGTGGCCGAGTGGAACCTGGCCCGGTTCGCCGAAACCCTCCTTCCGCTGCTCTCCGACGACCCCGACGAGGCGATCGAGCTCGCAACGGGGTCCCTCGGCGGCTTCCACCGTCAGTACGTGGCCGCCTGGTCGTCGGGCATGCGTGCGAAGCTCGGCCTGCCCTCTCGCGTCGACGACTCCGTCGCGACACCACTGGCGGTCGACCTTCTGGCGCTGCTCGAAGGAAGCCACGTCGACTACACCTCGTTCTTCCGGCACCTCGGCAAGGCGGCTCGCGGTGACACCGAACCCGCGCGGGGACTGTTCATCGACCTCGCCGGATTCGACGAGTGGCTGACGCGCTGGCAGGCACTGGGTCCGGACGCCGACGCGATGGACCGGGTGAATCCCGTCTACATTCCGCGCAACCACCTCGTCGAGGAGGCGCTCACCGCGGCGACCGACGGCGACCTGGCTCCGTTCGAACGCCTGGTGGCTGCGGTGGCTGCGCCGTACGACGAACGCCCCGGCCTCGAGCGCTACGCCGAAGCGGCGCCAAGAGACTTCGGCGACTACCGCACCTTCTGCGGGACCTGAGGTCGGCTCAGCCGACGCGAAATCGGTTGCAGGCCCGGCGGTTGCGGTGGCGGAGGCAGAAGAGCCGCGCGCGGACGGAGCACGACGGTCGTCGGGCGCTGAGTGCTCAGGGTGACGTCCTGGCCGGCGTGGCGGATGGTCAACGCACCGTCGGGCCCGTCGCGTAGGGCGTAGCTCACCTTGGCGTGGTCGACATCGACGACCAGCCGGTATCCGCGCCAGCGCAGCCGGAAGCGCAGCCGCGAAATACCCTCAGGCAGCTGCGGATCCAACGACAGGATGCCTTCGTCGTCGCGTAGACCGCCGAACCCGGCAATCAGCGCCGTCCACGCTCCGGCCAGTGAGGCCATGTGCAGTCCGTCGCGGGTGTTGTGGTGCAGGTCGCGCAGATCGATCGACGCGGCCTCGTAGACGTAGTCGTGTGCCAACTCCAGGTGCCCCACTTCGGCGCACAGCACGGCCTGCGTACACGCCGACAGCGACGAATCCCGCGTGGTGCGCCGCTCGTAGTAGTCGACGTTGCGTGCCTTCTCCTCGGCGGTGAAGGCATGGCTCATCCAGTGCATCGCCAAGACCAGGTCGGCCTGCTTGACCACCTGGGACGGATACAGCCGGACGTAAGCTTCGTGCAGCAGCAGCGGATACTCGGTGTTCTCGGTGAAGTTCCACTCGCGCAGCGTGGTGAATCCCTCGCACTGCCCGTGCACCCTCAGTTCGGCGTCGTACGGAATGTGCACGGCGGCAGCGGCGTCCCGCCATGCGGCGGTCTCCTCCGTGGTGACGCCCATGTCCTGCGACGCGACGGGATGACGCTCGCACGCCTGGGCGGCGATGCGCAGATTGCTCGCGGCCATCAAGTTGGTGAACACGTTGTCGCGGACCACC
Organism: Mycobacterium sp.; assembly: GCA_025963195.1. GTDB lineage: Bacteria > Actinomycetota > Actinomycetes > Mycobacteriales > Mycobacteriaceae > Mycobacterium. Next base: position 4,390 of record JAOPVF010000044.1, read on the forward strand.
GCGGTGTACTCGTCGGGGCCGGTGACGCCGTCCAAGTGCCATCGGCCGTGCCGATCGTGGTGGCCGAGGGAATGCCACAGTCGCGCGGTCTCCACCAATACGGCCAGCCCGCATTCGGCTTCCAGCGTGTCGTCGCCCGTGACCACCCGGTAGCGCTCGAGCGCCATCGCGATGTCGGCGTTGATGTGCCACGCTGCCGTGCCTGCAGGCCAGTACGCCGAGCACTCCTCGCCTGCGATGGTGCGCCACGGGAACGCCGCGCCCGCCAGGTCGAGTTCGGCGGCCCGCTCACGGGCGAGGTCCAGCGTCGACGCCCGCCACCGCAGCGCGTCCGCCGCCGCCTCCGGGGCCGTGTAGGTCAACAGCGGCAACACGAATCCCTCCGTGTCCCAGAACGCGTGCCCGTTGTAGCCCGTGCCGGTCAGCCCCTTGCCGGGAATGGCGCGGCGCTCGGCCCTCGCGCTGGCCTGCAATACGTGAAAGAGGCCGAACCGTACCGCCTGCTGGACGTCGGGATCGCCCTCCACCTCGACGTCGGCGCTGTCCCAGAAATCGTCGAGGTAATTGCGTTGGGCGTCGAGGAATCCCTGCCAGCCCGTGTAGCGGGCGCCCGCGATGGCGCCAGAGACCTGGTCGCGCAGAGCGGGTCTGGACCGCAAGCTCGACCACCCATACGCGATGAACTTCACCACCCGTAGCTTCTGCTCGGGCCGCAGCCCGCAGATGATCGTGGTGCGGGCCCAGTCCTCGCCTGCGTCGGTGTCCATCTCGACGCGGCCGGGCACCTCGACGACGTGGTCCATCGCCGCGGCCATCATGAGACCGCTGGCCTTGGTGCTGTGCACCAGCAGGGCCCCGCGATCGGTGGTCTCGTGGCCGATCGGTGCCAGCGGGGTGCGCAGCACGGCCGCGACCCTCGGGTCGGCCGACGGCTCCGGTTGGTCCTCGTTGGCGACCAACTCGGATTGCACGGTGACGCGGGCGAATTCGTCGACGGCTTCGACCACGTACTCGATCGCCACGACGCTGCGCTGGGTCAGCGAGACGAGCCGAGTCGAGCGCACCAGCACCTGCTTGCCCGCCGGTGAGCGCCACCGCACCGTCCGCACTAGCGTGCCCGCACGCAGATCGAGAACCCGCTCGTGCTCGATCAGATCGCCGTAGCGCACGTCGAACGGCTCGTCGTCGACCAAGAGGCGCAACACCTTGCCGTTGGTGACGTCGATCAATGACTGACCGTCCTCCGGATAGCCGTAACCCGCCTCGGCATAGGGCAGCGGCTGCGTCTCGTAGAACGAGTTGAGATAGGTGCCTGGCAGTCCGTGCGGCTCGCCCTCGTCCAGGTTGCCCCGCAGACCGATGTGTCCGTTGGACAGCGCGAACACCGACTCGGACTGCGCGAGCAGATCGAGGTTCAGCGTCGTCTCGCGCACGTGCCACGGCTCGACGGGGTAGGCGTCGTCGTCGATCATGACGTGGGAAGCAGTTCGGCGAGGTCCTTGACCACGACGTCGGCGCCGTTGCGGCGCAACGCTTCTGCGTGGCCGACGCGGTCCACGCCGACCACGACGCCGAAATGGCCTGCGTGGCCGGCCTGCACCCCGGCGATCGCATCCTCGAAGACGGCCGCCGCAGCGGGTGCTACGCCGAGCAACTCGGCGCCACGAAGGTACGAGTCGGGTGCTGGCTTGCCTGCGATGTGCTCGTCACGCATGGTGATCGCGTCGACGCGCTGCCCGACGAACCGGTCGAGGCCGGTGATCTCCAGTACTTGGCGGGTGTTGGCGCTCGAGGACACCACCGCCACCCCGAATCCGGCGGCGTGCACGGCCTCCAGGTACTTCCGTGACCCGTCGAAGACCTCGACCCCCTCGCTGTGCAGAACCTCCAGAAACAGCGCGTTCTTGCGGCTTCCGAGGCCGTTCACCGTTTCGGCGCCGGGGTCGTCGTCGGGGTCTCCCTCGGGAAGGGTTATGCCACGACTATCGAGGAATGACCGCACACCGTCCTCGCGCTTCTTGCCGTCGACGTAGGTCGCATAGTCACTGTCGACGTCGAACGGCCGGAACTGATCACCGTCGCGTTCCGCGCGAGCCCGCAGGAAGTCGTCGAACATCGACTTCCATGCCTTGCGATGCACGCTGGCGGTGTCGGTCAGCACTCCGTCGAGATCGAAAAGGCAGGCGTGCACGTCATCGGGCAGACCCAGCATGGCCGACCTCCCTCTTGCGATGGCCATGCCAGCTCCGAACGTCGTCTCGAAGAACGATGTCCGGCCACGGTGGACGGCGCAGAACTGCCAGGGTCGCTATCACCGCCGACGCCAACCCGGTGATCACCCCGAGCAGCGCTATCCGGTTCCCATCGACGGCCGCCGTCCACGAGACCGCGTCGCCGCGGATGACGAACACCCCGACCGGAGTCGCGGACCCACCGCGGATCCTCGCGACGGGTATGACCGTGGCTCCGTCGACCTCGATGGGCTGGCCGTAGACGCCCATGCCGACGAGATCGGCGGGTAGGCGATCGAAGATGTCTGGGCGGTTCATGACCGCACCCTAACGACTCGACCTGAGCAAGGCACCCTTCATGCCCAGTCGATCCGCTCGCCCCCTAGAAGTTCGTCTTGCCGGTGGCGAGGCCAGGATGGACGCCAGGGATGAAGCCGGCGCCACCGGCGATCCGCTGCAGAAGCTGGCGCAGGGTGTTTCGTTCGGCGGCCGACAGCGGCTCGGTGATGGTGTCTTCGAGGGCGCTGGTCGCCTCATCGAGGGTTGGCAGGAGGCTCTGGGCGCGGTCGGTGAGCGTGATCGCGAAGGCGCGGCGATCGTCGGGATGCGCCATGCGTTTGACCAGGCCGTCGGCTTCGAGCGTGTCGATGACGGCCACCATCGCGTTGCGGTGGATGCCGAGCCGGGCTGATAGCTGACGCTGGGACTGGCCGTTCTCGCTCGCCAGGGCCATGAGCACTGCGTAGATCCGCGGGTCGATGCCGATGTCGCTCATCTGGCGCTGGAACACGCCGGCGACGTGAGAGCCCAGTTGGGACAACAGGAACGGGATGCGTTCGTCGAGTGCGGCGATGCCGGCCGGCCGATCTTCCATGCCGAGACACTAGCACTTTAGATGATTGTCACTTAGAGTGATGATCACTACTAGTGATCATTTAGGAGGCAATTGTGAAGCTCGCACTGTTTGGCGCCAACGGTCAGACCGGACGCCTGGCGACCGCCCTGGCCCTCGACGCAGGCCACGAAGTCGTTGCGGTGACTCGCCGCCCGCAGGAGTTCCCGTTGAGCGGGCCGGGTTTGACGGTGGTCGAGGCCGACGTGCGCGACGCAACCGCAGTCCAACCCGTCGTGGCAGGGGCCGACGCCGTCGTATCCACGCTCGGCGTCACGTTCACCAGGGAGAAGGTCGACACGTACTCGGCGGGAACGGCCAACATCGTCGCCGCCATGCAGGCCACGGGTACGCGGCGGCTGATCGTGGTCAGCTCGACGGCCGCGTACCCCACCCGCCGCAGCGACTCCTCGCTCACGCTGCGGTTGGTGGAACCCATCATCACCAGGACCATCGGCAAGACCGTGTACGACGACATCCGGCGCATGGAGGACGTCGTGCGTGGCAGCGGTCTGGACTGGACGATCGTGCGCCCCTCAGGCCTGTTCGACCTACCCGCACCCACCGACTACGTCCGCGGAGTGGTCGATCCCGTCGGCGCGTTCACCGCGCGCATCGACCTGGCCGACTACCTGCTGTCGCTGGCCGCCGACTCGGCGACCGCGCGGCAGACCGTCATCATCTCGACCACCGAGGGCACCCCAAGCCTGTGGCAGATGATCCGGCGGGAAGCGGCCGCCTCGTGAAGCCGAGCGCCTTCGTCGCCGTGCTGTTCGGCGGCCTGTTCGCTGGATTCCTCACCACGGTATTGGTCGTCGAGGCCACCCTGCGGGACTACGGATCCACGGTGTACACCCAGGTCCGCCTCATCGAACTCGAGCACCTCGACGACCTGGCCACCGCGCTGCTGGTGCCTGCCATCCTCGGCTCGATCGCGTTGACTCTGGCCGTGTTTCGGCGTCACGGTAGCTCCCGCTGGCTACCGCTCACCGCCGTCATTCTGTTGCTGGCGACCCTGGTGATCAGCGTGTCCATCAGCGTGCCGATCAACACCGCTCAGGCGAGCTGGTCCGTTGTGGCGCCGCCTGCGGATTGGTCGGCCGTGCGTGACCGTTGGCAACTGGCGCACGTCGCGCGCACCACCACCTCCGTATTGGCCTTCGTGCTGCTCACCGCGGCAGCCATGCGCACCACGAGAACCGAAGAGTAGAAAGGTTGAACATGACCGCACCAGGGGATTTCACGTTCGAAGGCGCCTACCGAGGCGAGGCACCGAGCCTCGGAGACGGTGCCAAACCGCCGTGGAGCATCGGTGAACCACAGCCCGAGCTGGCCGCGCTGATCGAGCAGGGCAGGTTCCACGGCGACGTGCTCGACGTCGGATGCGGCGAGGCGGCCATCTCACTCGAGCTCGCCGCACGGGGTCACAACACCGTTGGGCTCGACTTGTCGCCAACCGCCATCGATCTCGCAAGGGCGGAGGCCGCCAGGCGCGGGCTGACCAACGCCACCTTCGACGTCGCAGACATCAGCGACTTCGGCGGATACGACGGCAGATTCGGCACCATCGTGGACAGCACCCTTTTTCACTCCATCCCGGTCGAGGCGCGCGAGGGCTATCTGGGCTCGACCGTGCGCGCGGCCGCTCAAGGGGCGTCGTACTTCGTGCTGGTCTTCGACAGGGCGAGCATGCCCGACGGCCCGGCCAACGCCGTGTCCGACGATGAGCTGCGTGACGTCGTGTCGAAGTATTGGACGATCGACGAGATCAGGCCCGCCCGCCTGCACGGCCTGCTGTCAAAGGGCTTCTCGGCGTTGCCGTTCGGAGACATGCGTGAGGAGCCGAACGGCCGCCAGTCGGTGCCGGGCTGGCTGCTGAGCGCTCATCTTCCCTAGTTCTCGGCCCCGTCGGTTTACGTAGCCCAGCGCGGCGAAGACGACGGCCACGCCGGCCATCAGCGATATCACTTGAAACATCTCGGTCACCTCACCGTTTCTACGGGCACGCGCAGGCCGGTAGCGCTCTCCTAACGCTTTGCATACGCCTTGGGGGAAGATCCTTGCGGAGCGTCGTCGACCACCCCCGTGGCGACCTGCGAGAGAATCAAGGAGCCGACCGTGCAGCCGACACCCAAGACCGCTGGCCCGGTCCGACTCGCCATCGTCGTCGCTGCACTCGGCGTCGTGTTCGGCGACATCGGGACCAGCCCGATCTACACGATCCAAACGGTGTTCAACCCTGCCGACCCGCACCCCGTGCCGATCAGCATCGACAACGTCTACGGTGTGGTGTCGACGATCTTCTGGTCGGTCATGATCATCGTCACCCTGACCTACATCACCCTGGTGATGCGCGCCGACAACGACGGCGAGGGCGGCATCATGGCGCTCATCACGATGCTGCGGCGGTGGAGCGTGGCCGACGGACGTCGTCGCACCACCTTGATGTTGGCCGCCCTCGGGCTGTTCGGTGCCGCATTGTTCTTCGGTGACAGCATGATCACGCCCGCGATTTCCGTGCTGTCGGCGGTCGAGGGGCTCAAGGTCGTCGAGCCGGGGCTCGAAGACTGGATCGTGCCGATCACCGCGGTCATCATCGTGGTGCTCTTCTCAGTGCAACGCCACGGAACCGCAATCGTCGGGCGCTTCTTCGGACCCGTGATGATCCTGTGGTTCAGCGCCATCGGCGCCTGCGGCGTCGTCGGCATCGCCGGTCATCCGGAGATCCTCAAGGCGCTCTCGCCGCTGTACGCGTTCGAGTTCATGACCGGGCACTTTCACATCGCGTTCTTCGCGCTTGCGGCGATCGTGCTGTCGGTCACCGGCGCGGAGGCGCTGTACGCCGACATGGGCCACTTCAGCCGGAAGCCCATCGTCTTGGGCTGGCTCTTCCTCGTTCTGCCCGCATGCGTGCTGAGTTACTTCGGCCAGGGCGCACTGATCCTCGGCGACGAGAGCAAGGTGAGCGCGCCGTTCTTCCTGCTCACCCCCGAATGGGCACGGCTGCCGATGGTGTTGCTTGCCACCGCTGCCACGGTGATCGCGTCGCAAGCCGTGATCACCGGGGCCTACTCGGTGGCATCGCAGGCAGCTCAACTCGGCTACCTGCCGAGACTGCGGGTGGTGCACACGTCGGCGTCGGCCTACGGCCAGGTCTACGTGCCGTCGATCAACGCCATTCTGATGATCGGCGTCTTGACCCTGGTTTTCGCGTTCCGGAGTTCGGCCGCGCTGGCGTACGCGTTCGGCATGGCGGTGACGGGGACCATCACCATCACCACGACGCTGTTCCTGTACATCGCCCATACGCGGTGGCGGACCCCGCTGTGGATCGTGCTCGGCGGCGGTGGCGTCCTGATACTGATCGACCTGATGTTCCTTGCGGCGAACCTGACCAAACTCGTCCACGGGGCGTGGCTGCCACTCTTGATCGCCATCGTGGCGTTCACGGTCATGCGGACCTGGGAGCGCGGACGCATCCTCGTCACCAGGGAACGTGAAGAAGCCGAGGGATCACTGCGCGGGTTCGTCGACGAAATCGCAGGCTGCCAGCCGCCATTGGTGCGCGTGCCTGGTACGGCGGTCTTCCTCAACCGCGGTAAGGAGACGGCTCCGCTGGCGATGCGGGCGAACGTCGAGCACAACCACGTGCGCCACGAACAGTGCGTGATCATGTCCATCGAAACGCTGCCCGTGCCTCGGGTGCCCGACCCCGAGCGGCTGACCGTCGACGCGCTGGGCTATGAGAAGGACGGGATCATTCACGTCACCGCGAACTTCGGCTACATGGAGACGCCAAAGGTCGCTGGCGCACTCCGCCTGCTCGACCCGGAACAGACCGAGGGCCCGATCGGCATCGACGGCGCCTCCTACTTCCTGTCGAAGCTGGAACTGTCGAGGGGCAAGGCCAAGACGATGCCGGTCTGGCGCAAGCGGCTGTTCATCGCCACCGCCAAGTTCAGCGCCGACGCCAGCCAGTACTTCGGCCTGGAACAGGACAGGACCGTGATCATGGGTGAACGGGTCGAGATCTAGGGCGGTCGCGACGAGCCTGGACTGATTGGGTTTCCGGTTCGATGCGTACTACTCTTGCGCGCGGTTCGTCGTCGTCGACTCAGGAAACCTCTTATGCCTACCCAGCCCTCCGCCAGGCGTGCACCGTTGCTGCGCACGGTTCGCAGCCTTCGCACCGCCCGCCCGACCATCGGTCAATGTTTCGACATCGAGGTGACCCGCGAGGTGGACGGGTGGCTGATCCGGATCCCGGAGATCGACAGCGTCACTCACAGCCGTCGTCGTGCGACGGTCGAGTTGGCGGCGCGGCGGTGCATCGCCACCAAGACCGGCATCCCGATCGGTTACGTCGCGGTTCTCGCCCATCGCTGAAAACCTTTGACGCCAATGCTTTCGGCCGCAGTCGACTTACTTTCCGACGGTCGGAGCGGCGCACGTCTCATGGTCTTGCAACGATTCTCCGCTCGCCTCGTTACCGGTTGCCGGGTCGGCATGGTCGGCGAGGACGATGAACCCCGGGTTGCCCTCTGGGCTCGCTGCGCCCACCACGACGAGCGTCTGGTCACCCATGTCCGTGCGTGCGCCGGGAACGCCGTCGGCCAGCAGGGTAAAGGGGTTGACCGCGTCCAGATCCTCGCCGCCGATGGCAACGGCGCTGTAGCGGTGGCCGGCCAGCGGCACCGGGAATGCGGTCCATTCGGTGCCGATGTCGGATGAATGTTGAACCAACGCTTCGTGTACGTCGGCTCGTAGGCAGTCGACGTGGATGTGAAATTGGGTCTGCGTTCGCGCCTGGGCGGAGTTGATCGCGAGGCTCAGCCAGTCGCGCGGCAGCGTCCGTCCGGCGCGCTCCTCGACGAACGAGCGCGCCCGCCAGGCGGCTGCGAAGTAGTTCGGCGCGTCGGGAGCCAGGATCACCTGACTCTCGATGCCGGTGATGCGCCCGGTCGGGATGAGGAGGAACTGCAGTGGCCCGACGAGGTCCTTGAGCACCGCATACCCGTCCTCCTCTCCTGCGCTCAGGTCTACCTGCGCGCAGGGAGCCGGGTCGCCGTGCGCCTGTTGATCCGGAACGCAGCTGCCGTTGACGATGCTCCACAGGGCGTTGGGATCGCCCTGTGCTCCGCTGGTCCCCGCACTGGGCAGCGCAGCCAGCACCGCCGCGGCGAGAATCAACCCGGCCCGAATCCCGCGACGGGCCAACGTTTCTGAACTCCGCACGGCGCCCACCCTAACGCCGACGGTCGGAATCAGTAAACGGTGTAGCCGCCGTCGATGACGACGACGGATCCGGTCATGAACGCGGACGCGTTGGAGGCCATGTAGACGACGGTGGGGGCGATTTCCTCGGGTAGGGCGAACCGCTTCATCGGGGCGTCTTCGATCCAGTGCTGGCGGAAGTCCGGGTTGTCAACGGGGGCCATTTCGGTCTTCACGTAGCCGGGGGCGATGGCGTTGACCCGAATGTTGTACGGGGCCCATTCCGCTGCAAGAGACTTCGTGAGCTGGTGTACCGCCGCCTTTGACGCGTTGTAGGAAGGCTGCCACTGCGGACGGTTGACGATGATGGAGCTGATCGAGCCGACGTTGAGGATGTTGCCACCGCCATGGTCCTTCATGTAGGCGCCCGCACCTCGGCTCAGTCGCCACAGGGATCGTGTGTTCACGTTGAAGACGTGATCCCATTCCTCGTCGCTGATCTCCAATGCGGGCCGGTGGATTGCCAGTCCGGCGTTGTTGAGCAGTAGGTCGAGGCCGCCGAGTCTTTCCACCGCGCCGTCGATTGCGATGGCTGGGCCGTCCGGCGTGGTGATGTCGACCTCGAAGGCCTGGACCTTCAACCCCTCCTCGGCCAGTGCCGCCACAGCGGCGGTGTTGCGCTCGACGTCCCTGGAGACGAAGGCGACATCGGCACCGGCCTCGGCCAGCGCCCTGACGAAGGCCAGCCCCAGGCCGCGGTTGCCGCCGGTGACGAGGGCGCGCGTACCGGCGAGAGAGAAGGTATCGAGAACACGCATGAGTTTCTCTCCATTTCGAGCAGACGTGAACTGCATTGGGGGTATTTGTTTTTGAGGCGCAGGCCATTGGTCAACCGGTGCCGCGGAACCTGCTGGTGGTCAATCCGTTGAGCAGTGCGGCGACGATGAGCACGACGCCGAGGGCGAGCAGTTGGAACTGGGAGCCGGCGTTGCCTTCGAAGTACAGGATGATGCCGGCGTTGAGCCAGACGATCAGCACGGTGGCGAGCAGGACGCCGGCCAAGCGTCCGATGCCACCAGTGATGGCGACGCCGCCGAGGACGGCGATGGTGATCGCCGGGAGCGCAAGACCGTTGCCGGCGGTTCCGGCGTCCGGGCGGGCGGACGCGAACTCCGCCGAGATGTACACCGCTACCAGACCGGAGAGGACTCCGGACAGCACGTAAGCCCGCATCCGGGTACCGGCGACGCCGATGCCGGCCCATCGGGCGGCGGTGTCGTTGGTGCCGACGGCGTAGAGCCGACGTCCGTAGGTGCCGCGGCCGAGAACGAGCCAGAGGATGACGAGCACGGGGGCGAGGAACGTGAACACCCCGAGCGGAACGTCGGGGACGTAGTCGCCGATGAGCGGGATGCGGACGGACCCCGTCAGCGAGTAGAGGTCTTGGATCTGTGTGCTGTTGATGGGTTTCTGGCCGTTGATGACCAGCGCGACGGACTTGTACGCGTAGTACGTGGCCAGCGTCGCGATCAGGGCAGGGAAGCCGATGTGGGCGATGAGCAATCCGTTGATGCCCCCGAGGACACCGCCGACGAGTAGGGCGAGCGGTATCGCCGCCCACAGGGGCCATCCCCACTGGCCGTAGGCAAATCCGAAGATCATCCCGACCAGGGACACCATGGCACCGACCGACAGGTCGATACCGCCACGGCCGGACACGATCACGATGAGTTCGGCGAATCCCAACAATGCCAGTGGGACGGCGTCGATGAGAGTGGCTGACATGTAGTCGAAGTCGTAGTCACCGGTGAGGTATGCGTTGGCGCTCAGGTACATCAGCACGATGACCACCACCACGATCAGCACGCCGAGCAGCACGATTCGCTGCGTCAGGACGGCTTCCAGGATCCGGTTCGCCCGTCGGTGAGCGGCCGACTCCTCCCTGGTGGGTACGGCAGTGTCGACGCTCATGCCGCCCTCCTGGCGCGCTGGCGCAGTAGATCGGTCCCGACGGCAAGGACGATGAAGATTCCGACGAAGAGGTCGGATAGTTGTGAGGGCCAGCCGAGTTGGGTGACGCCGGATTTCACGGTTTGGACGAGAAGCGCACCAAGGAGAGTACCGAGCACGGAGCCGCGGCCGCCCATGATCGACGTACCGCCGATCACCACTGCGGCAATGACCGCGAGTTCTTGTCCGTTTCCGACGGATTGGTCCAGGCTCGACGTGCCCTTGGCCAGGGTGAAGATCGAGGCCAGTCCGATCAGAACGCCGGTGATGACGTAGGTCAGCAGGACCCGGCGCTGCACCCTGATTCCGGCGAGGCGGGCGGCGTCGGCGTCACCTCCGATGCCGAGGAAATGCCGACCGCCTGCGGTGTGCCGCAGGTACCACCAGGCGGCGGCAGCGAGCAGGACGGTGATGACGAAACTGTGCGGCAATCCGAGGGTTTGACCCTCGGCTCCACGACCGAACCATGCCAGGGTGCGCGGCATGCCGCTGACGGGCTGTGAGCCGAAGATCTGGAGGCCGATGAACAGTAACACGTTCGCGGTGCCGAAGGTAATGATGATGGCGTGCACGCGGCCGTACGCGATGAGCAGACCGTTCATCAGACCGAGTAGCGCGCCGGTGGCAATCGCCACCACCACGCACAGGACGAGCGGCAGGCCCTGATCGCGCATGAGCTTGGCGGTTACGACCGAACACACCATGATCGCGCCGCCGACGGACACGTCGATGCCACCGGCGATGATCACGAACGTCATACCGATGCCGATCAGCGCCACCGGGGCCACTTCGACCAGCAGCGGGACGATCGAGCCGGCCGATAGGAACGCCGGGGTGGCGAAAGCCAGTGCAGCCCAGAGCACGACGAGTACCAAGATGAGAACGATCTCGGCCGGCGTCACGGGTGCAGGCAACACCCGGCCTCGGCCCCGGACCGGTGGTGCGGTCGGGGTGGCATTGGGATCGACGGTGATGCTCATGCTGCCGGGCCCGCCTGTCCGACGTCGCCCGCGGCCGCAGCCAGCACATCGACTTGTCTTGCGTCGGACCCGAATTCCGCAGTGATGGTTCCCGCGCGCACGACCAGCAGCCGGTCGGTGATCCGTAGCGCCTCCTGAAGGTCGGAGGTCACGATCAGCACCGCCGTGCCGTTGGCAGCGAGATCGGCGATGATGCGGTGGATTTCCTCTTTGGCTCCGATGTCCACGCCCTGGGTCGGTTCGGCGAGGAGGAGCAGTTTGGGCCGCTCCACGAGTTGCCGGGCGAGCATGACCTTCTGGGCGTTGCCGCCGGAAAGATTGCCGATGGCGTAGTTTTCGTCCGGCGCCTTTACTGCCAGTCGCTTCATCAGGTCCTTGGCCACGGCGTGTTCCTTGCGCCGGTCCACGAATGCCCTGCCGAAGGAGAGGCGAGGGAGATGCCCGACCGAGATGTTGAAGGCGATCGACTGAAACGAGAACATGCCTTCGGTCTTGCGGTTGGCGGGCAACAGCGCGATACCCGCCTCCCCGGCCTGCCGCGGCGTGCGGGGAGCGACAGCCTTTCCCTGGAGCAGGATCTCCCCGCCGCTGGCTCTTGCGAGGCCGTGGATGCATTCGGCGATCTCGGCGACGCCGGAACCGATCAGGCCGTAGAGACCGAGGATCTCACCCGCCCGCAATTGCAGGCTCACGTCATCGAAGTGGCCGACTCGCGCGAGTGATTTCAGTTCGAGCATCGGTGGCCCGTCCGGTATGGCGCGCGGACTACGTTCGTCTGAAAGTGCCTCTCCCACCATGAGTTCGGCCATCCGACGCACCGAGAGTTCCCCGATGGCGTAGCTGCCGATGGTGCTGCCGTCGCGCATCACGGTCACCTGGTCGGCGATCTTGATCAGTTCGTCGAGTCGGTGGGAGATGTAGATGACGGCAACGCCTTCATCGGCGAGTCTTCGGATGACGCGGAAGAGCACGTCGATTTCGGCGTCGGTCAGGATCGCGGAGGGTTCGTCGAGGATCAGGACACCTGGCTTGCCTGCCAGTGCCTTGGCGATCGACACCTGCTGTTGAGTGGCCACCGACAGGTCGCCGACCGTGACGGTGGCGAGTTCCGAAGGCAGATCGAGGGTGTCGAGTAGCCCCACGACTCGTTCGTTCTGGGCAGCCCAGTCCACGCGTCCGCGTTTGACGATCTCGCGGCCGAGGAAGATGTTCTCGGCGACGGTGAGCTCGGCGAACAGTTGTGGTTCCTGGTAGACGGTGGCGATGCCCAGCTCGATCGCATCGACGGTCGAGGCGATCGTCAGCGGCTGCCCGTCGTAGGTGATGTCGCCTGCGTCGGGGGTGATGGCGCCGGAGATGATCTTGATCAGCGTGGACTTGCCTGCTCCGTTCTCCCCGACAAGTGCGTGCACCTGTCCCGGCTGGAGTTCGAAGTCGGCGTGCCTGATTGCCTTGACAGCGGCGTAGCTCTTGACGATCCCGGTGAGGCTCAGTCGTGTGTCCGACAAGGCATCTCCAATGATGCTGGTGGTCCGATCAGTAGTTGAACTGGTCCACGTTCTCGGTCGTGATGAGCAAGGGATCACCGAGCACCAGGGTCTTGCTGGCCTCATCCCATTTCACGGCGGGCATGTCGTCGTTGACCTTGTTGGTCGGGGCGAAGGCCTTTCCGGCGGCGAGCTGCTGACCGGCCCACGCCGTGAGGTAGCCGAGGTTCTGGACGTTCCACAAGATCGACCCGGATGAGGATCCGTCGGCCAGGTACGGCTTCATCGACTTCGGGGTGCCGACCCCGACGGTGAAGACCTTGCCGATCTTCCCGGCGTCCTTGACCGCCTGAGCGACGCCGACGGCGGAGGTGGTGCACTGCCCGACGAGACCGGTCAGGTCGGGGTGCGCGCTCATCAGGTCGGTGGCCATCTGCGTTCCCTTGGCCTGGTCCTCGCCGGAGTACACGACATCGATGAGTTCGGCCTCGGGATACTTCTGCGACACGTACGCCTTCTCCGCGGCGATCCAGGAGTTCAGGTTCTCGGCGGTTTCACCGCAAGACACGATGGCCCACTTGCCCTTTCCGCCCATCGCTTTCATGAGTGTCTCCGCGGTGGTGTTTCCGATTCCGTCCGCGGTGGCCTGGTTGACGAATGCTTCGCGGACCGAATTCGGAGCGTCGGTATCGGCGGTCATGACTTTGATGCCTGCGGCCTGCGCTTCCTTCATCAGCGGTGCCATCGAGTCGGGGTCGTTGGGTGCGATCACCAGGACGTCGACCTTTTGCTGGATGAAGGACCGCACGACCTGTGCCTGTGCAGCGGCGTCGGCCGAGGTCGGGCCCTGGTAGAGCCACTCGATGTCACCGAGGGCCGTTGCGGCCTGCTTTGCGCCGGTGTCCATCGCCTCGAAGTACGGGGATCCCTGCAACTTCGGAACGAAGGCGACTTTGACCTTGCCTCCGGACGAGTTTCCTTCGGAGGCGCTCCCGCCGGTTGACGTGCCGTTCTCGTTCTTCTTGGTGCACCCGCCCGCGATCATGGTGACCGCCAACGCGATACAAAGACCGCCGACAACACGCTGGGAAATCCTCATCGACTTCTCCTCCGAACTGGATCGGTGCCACGTGTCCGCGCCAGGACGACGTCGACTACGTGCGCCTCACTGGATCGAATTCAGCGAGACGGACGCCCGGGGATAATCGGGCGTTTCATATTTCGTAC
>JAOPVF010000112.1 GCA_025963195.1 Mycobacterium sp.
CTTGGTCCCGAGCTGGATCGCGAGCGCGTTGATGGTCAGCGCGTCCCAGCCCTCACGATCGAGGAAGGTCAGGGCGGCGTTGACTATCGACTCACGGCTGAGCTTGGTCGTGCGCGCCTGATTTCGCTGTCGGCCACCCGCCGAGCGCGACTCCAGCCGAGCTGCCATGTGTGCGTCATCCTTGCCTGGGTGGGCGAAATCTTCGGTTCGTCATTAATGATCCAGCAATTGGGCCAGCGAATGACTCTAACCGTTTACCGCGTGGGAATTCAGTTCACGCGCTGTTGGCTGAGTTGGGCGAGATGCTCGGTAATCGAACACAGATCCGGCAGCATCGCCGGATTCATCGTTTGGATCGACCAGGTGACGACGTCGCTGCCCTTCGCGACATAGATGCTGCAGGCATTGTCGTCGGAGGCCTTGAAGCCCTTGTGGCCGTCGAGCGACAACTCCGTCAACTTGCGTCCCGCGCTCACTTCGAGAGTGCGCTCGGTGTCCAGGTCGCTGCCGCGGTACCACCATGTCGAGATGCCCATGCCGATGCCGAACGTGCCGATTGCGGTGTTCTCCTGCCAGAAGCAGCCGGCCTCGCTGTCCACCACCTTGGTGAACAGTGACGAACCGATCACCTTGGTCACGTCGGCATCGGTGACGCCGTTGCATGGCTCGCCGCGGAACCCGGCACCGTTCACCGGAGCAGCGGGCTGCGGTGCGTGGTCCGGTCCGCAGGCGGTCAGAACCGTCGCGCAGGCAGCCGCGAGTACGGCCAGCCACCCTGCCGACGTCGCAACCATCACAGGTCCGAGGACAACGTCGCCGCCAGCAGCTTCTGGGCGGCCTGGCACGGCTCGCCCCCGGTCATCGGACGGAACTGCACCCACCACGTCAACACGCCGGTGCCCGCCGCCGCGGTGGCCGAGCACGCCGCGTGGCCACCACGAACTTCGGCGAGGAATGCCGGATGACGCTCGACGTCGGTGTCGGTGATCGTCGCGCCGCGTTGCGTTGCCAACCCGCGTTCACGGTCGAAGCTGCCGGTTTCGAACCACGAGAAGACGACGTCGACGAGTCCGGACTTCTTGGCCAGCACGTACTGACAGACCGCACCGCTGTAGGGGCGCACCACACTCTCCGCATCCAGTGCCTGCCGGATCGAATCGTCGGCCAGCAACCCGCAGCGGTCGTCGACGTAGCCATAGCTACGGTCAGGGTCGGGGACGGACGGCCGCGCCCGATGCGCATCACCCGTGACGGTCTGCGAACACCCGACGGTCACCGCCGCGGCGACCGTCGCAGCAGCAAGTCCCTTGATCCGGCATCGCATCGTTTGCACACGGTACCCAGCACGGCGGGGGTGGGCGACTCATACGATCAGCGCGACTCGGATTGAACGGGCGAACTGCTGTCACAGGTGCCATTCAGCAACGTAGGCTCCGGTGATCGGAGTTGATGGCATTGATCCGAGCCGCCGACGCGAAGGGGTCATGGAGTGCGAATCAGGACGTTTGGCGGGTTGGTGGCGGCGGGATTGCTCGGGGTGACGGTCACCGTCGGAACTCCCATGGCGCACGCCAAGAACGGCGACACGCACATCACCGGTCAGGGCATCACCCAGACCCTCGACTGCAACGAGTCCACGCTCTTCGTGATGGGCACCGGTAACTACATCACCGCAAAGGGATCGTGTTGGGGCGTAGCGGTTCAGGGCTCGTCCAACGTCGTCATCATCGACAACGTCATCAACGACATCGTGGTGTACGGAAACGATCAAACCGTCCTGTTCCACAACGGTGATCCGTCCCTCTGGGACCGTGGCCGCGAGCTGGGCATGACCAACCGCATCGACCGGGTTCCCGCGTAGTCTTGGCGACCACGGCGGACACTTGCCGTGGATCGCCGAGGAGATGAGGTACCCGTATGCGCGCGCACTCCCGAGCACTCGTCGGAGGCGCCTGCGCCGCAGTCCTCGTGCTCGGCCTTACCGGCTGCGCTTCCGATGGCGCCAATACCAACCCACCGACGGCGACCGCGGGCACGTCGGGCGTACAGGTCGAGGTGAACAACACGGTCAACTACGGCTCGTTCGGCACCACGGCCGACATCGACTGCGCCGACGGCAAGTCACTCAACGTCGGAGGTTCGAACAACACGCTGACCGTGAAGGGCACCTGCACGGCCGTGAACATCAGCGGGGCGGACAACAAGGTCACCTTCGACAAGGTCGACAAGGACATCAGCGTCGTCGGCTTCAACAACACCGTCAGCTACAAGGACGGCGACCCCAAGGTCAACGACCTCGGTTCGGGGAACGCCATCAAGAAGGGCTGAGCGTCAGGCCCGAGCGCCGTGGCGGCCCTCGCCGCCCGCGAATCGCTGTGCCCCTGCCAATGATTCGGAGGCCACCCGCGACAGGCTGGCGAACTCGGAATCGATCGCTTCGGCCTCGGATAGGCCCCACTGGTTGAGCGCCGACAATCGGTCGGCGCGCAGGCACAGCTGCGGCAGCCCAGCGAGTTCGGCGGCGAGTTCCTCCGCGGCGGCCCGGGCCTCGCCCTTCGGCACGACCCGATTGGCCAGTCCCATGGCGAGCGCCTCCTGGGCTTCCACGGCCCGTCCGGTCAGGATTAGGTCCATCGCCCTGCTGTGGCCGATCAACCGCGGCAACCGCACCGTGCCCCCGTCGATCAGCGGGACGCCCCAGCGGCGGCAGAAGACGCCGAACACGGCATCCTCCTCGGCCACCCGCATGTCGCACCACAGTGCCAGCTCGAGACCGCCCGCGACGGCGTAGCCGCTCACCGCGGCGATGACGGGTTTGGTCAGCACCATCCGCGACGGGCCCATCGGCCCCGGTCCTGTGCGGTGTGCAGGATTCATGTCGGGTGTGCCGAACGCCTTGAGATCGGCTCCTGCACAGAAGGTTCCGTTGTCGCCCCACAGAACGGCCACCGACGCGGAGTCGTCGCGATCGAACTCATCGAACGCAGCGAAGAGCGCGGCGGCAGCGGGACCGTTGACGGCGTTGCGCGCCTCGGGCCGGTTCATGATCACCGTCGTCACCGGTCCGTTGCGCTCGACCCGGACGCCGCCGTTCACACTGTCGGGGTTAGTCATGTCGTCTCCATCAATTCGCTGTCGTCTCGCCGCGCCAACAGTTCGGCGGCGAAGTCACGGTATGCCGAGCGCAGCTCGTCGCCTGGCCAGTCATCGGGCAGAAGCTCCGCTGGTAGCACCGGGTCCGTGAGCAGGTGCCGAACCATCCCGGCAGCCGCGACGAAGCGGCCAGGAACGTCGGTCGCCTCGGCCATGTCGCCGAGCAGACGATGCCCGGTGTCCGCCCACTCGGCCAAATCCCAGAGCTGCGCGGTGAGACCGGTCGGGTCGTCGTCTCGGGCCCGCAGCACGCGCACCCGACCGCGCAAGATCTCGGTCAGCTCCAACTCGAGGTTGGCCGGCCGCATCCACACACCCTCACGAAGTTCGGCGAAACGCTTGTGGTGCAACGTGGTACGCAACTGGGCGCGGGTTCGCGCGTCGATGCCCACGGTAGTGACCACCAATGTCGTCCACGTTCCGTCCCACCGCCGCAGGCGAGGGTCCAGTGCGTCGTCCTGGCGTAGCTGCCTGGTCAACAGCCGTTCGGAGAGCCGGTAGCCGTCCGTCGATCGGACCAGGTCACCCGCGCCGACCATCCTGGTCAGCGCGACCCGCAGCGTCGGCTCCTTGATGTCGAAATCGGCTGTCAGCCTTACGAGTTCGGCCGACGACGCCCAGGCCGGGTGGGCCCCGAGCAGCACGCTCAACACCACCGAGCGCGCGGTCAGGCGTGACACTCCCGGGTCCCGCCCACTGGACACCATCCGGCTACACCCCGGAGGTCTTGCGGCCGGCGTCACCGTAGGGTTCGTCGCGACTGCGCACCGCTTCCCGGAAGCCATGCTCGCGCGCCTCGGCGACGAAGGCGTGACCTTCTGGGGTGTGTCGGGCCACGCCGTCGAAGACCGTGCTCACCATTCGGCTGGTCGCGATGCCCTGGTTCAACAACGCGGTGTTGAGCGCCAGTTTGGCCATGATCAGCTGATTGACCGGCATCGCTGCGATGCGCTCGACGAGGCGTTCGGTGCGCTCGTCGAGATCGGCAGGCTTGGGTGCCTCGATCGCAAGCCCCCATTCGGCGGCCTGCGCACCCGTGATGCAATCCCCGGTGAACAGAAGACGTTTCGCGCGTTGGTCACCCAGCCGGTGGGCCCACAGACCTGCGGCAGGAACACCCCACACCCGCATGGGTGGGTAGCCGATCTTGGCGTCCGATGCCGCGATCACCTGGTCGGCGTGTAGGGCGATGTCGGTGCCGCCTGCGACGCAGTAGCCGTGGATCTTCACCACCGTGGGCTTGTCGGCGTGCATGAGGCTGGAGAAGCCGCGCACGAACCGGCTCATCATCTGGTAGTCGATCATCGGATCCCATGGCTGATCCGGCAGGTGGTTGATCGCCTGGGTCCTTCCGGACAGCACCGTGTCCTGATACGGGTTGCCACCGCCGGCGGAGGAGGATCCCTCGGCGTACGCCGACAGGTCGAATCCGGCGCAGAACCCCTCCCCGCGACCGGATACCAGAATCACGTGGACGTTCGGATCCAGATCGGCACGCTCGACGAGCGCCGACAACTCCAGTGGCGTATCGGCGACGATCGCGTTGCCCTTCTCGGGGCGGTTGAAGGTGATCCGAGCCACCCGATCGGTGACCTCGTAGGTCATCGTCTTCAGATCATCGAAGTCGACGGGCCTGATCGAGTGGGTCATACGGTGGTCATCCCTTGACCAACGCGCGCTCGATGATCGGCGCGAGATCCAGTCCGGTGGGCAGCGTTCCGAACGCGCCCCCCCACTGTCCACCGAGCCTGCTGGCCAGGAACGCCTCCGCGACCGCAGGGTGACCGTGGCGCACCAGCAGCGAGCCCTGCAGCGCCAGCGAGATGTCCTCGGCGACCTTGCGGGCGCGGTACTGGATGGTCTCGAGGTCGTCGAGCTGGGTCCGCAGCGCCGCGACGTGCGCGTCCAGCCGCGGGTCTTGGCCCATCGTCCGGCTCAGCTCGTCGAACAGCACGTCGATGCACTCCGGCCGGGTGGCCATGGCACGCAACGTATCCAGTGCGCTGACGTTGCCCGAACCCTCCCAGATGCCCATCAGTGGAGCCTCGCGGTAGAGCCTCGGCATGCCGGACTCCTCGACGTAGCCGTTGCCACCAAGGCATTCCATCGCTTCGGCGGCATGCGGGGTGGCCCGCTTGCACACCCAGTACTTGCCAGCGGCCAGACCGATCCTGCGCAACAGGGTCTCCCGCTCGTCGCCGCGCACTGCGTGGTCGGTGGCACCGGCCATCCGCATGGCGAGCATCGTGGCCGCCTCGGCCTCGACGGCGAGGTCTGCGAGCACGTTGCGCATCAGCGGCTGGTCGATCAGATAGGCGCCGAACGCCTTTCGATGCTGTGCATGGTGGATGGCCCGAGTCAAGCCGGTGCGCATACTGGTGGCACTGCCGAGCGTGCAGTCCAGCCGGGTGAGGTTGACCATCTCGATGATGGTTGCGACGCCGCGTCCCTCCTCGCCGACCAGCCACGCCGTTGCGCCGTCGTACTCGACCTCGCTCGATGCGTTGGCGTGGTTGCCCAGCTTGTCCTTCAAGCGCTGCAACAACATTCGGTTGCGTGTGCCGTCAGGCAGCACACGCGGCAGGAAGAAGCAGCTCAACCCCCCAGATGATTCCCCGTCGCTTCGCTCGCCCCCGCGCGCCTGTGCGAGCACCAGGAAGACGTCGCACATCGGCGCCGAGGTGAACCACTTGTGGCCCCGCAGTGAGTACGTGCCGTCGCCGTTCGGCACGGCCTCGGTGGTGCCGGCGCGAACGTCGGAGCCGCCCTGCTTCTCGGTCATCGACATGCCGGCGGTGATCCCGGCCTTCGTGGTCGGCACCTTGAGCTCGGGGTCATACGACCGGCTGGTCAACAGCGGTTCGTAGATCGCGGCGAGTTCGGGGTTGTGCCGCAGCGCGGGGACGACGGCATAGGTCATCGAGATGGGGCAGACGTGACCGGCTTCGGGTGTCCACACCGATTCCTTGGCGGCACGGACGACGTGCGCGCCCGGGCGGTCATCGGCCCACGGGGCGGCGTGCACACCGTGCCTGATCGCGACGGTCATCAGTTCGTGGTAGGCGGGGTCGTACTCGACCTCGTCGATGCGGTGGCCATAACGGTCGTGGGTACGCAGCACGGGCTGATTGCGATCGGCCAGCTCTCCCCACCGCTGCGCCTGGGCACCGCCGCCGATTGCGCCCAACTCCATGACCTCGTCGAGGCCCCACTGACCGCCCTCTCGGATCAACGCCTCGGTGAGTACCGAAGACGTGGCCGGGTTGTAGTTCTCCAGGGGCGGGACCTGATTGGTGACGACGTGCGTATCTCCCATGCCTTCATGTTACATATTTTCGACGGTCGCACAAGAGACGTACTAACGCCCTTACGGCGACGGTGCGTGTCTGCGGCCGACACGCCGGACGATGGTGTGCAAACGCGCGCGCTCGCGAGCAAAGTAGTTCGCGTGAAGCCGAATACGTCCATCAGCGCCGCAGCAGTCGACCTCGAGACCCAACCCGTCACTCCCGATCAGACGTTGAGCGGGCAGCCCCGCACCGGCGTTCACACCCTGACGGAGTTCCGCGACATCGAAGTCGGCATATGGGAGATGACGCCGGGCACGATGAGCGACGTCGAAGCCGACGAGGTCTTCGTGGTGCTATCCGGTTCGGCGACAGTCGAATTCGGCGACGGCAGCCCGACGATCAGCATCGGCCCCGGCGACGTCGTCCGCCTAGCGGAGGGCGCCGAGACCGTCTGGACCGTCACCGAGACCCTGCGCAAGGTCTATCTCACCTGATCCGGATGGTTGGCGAAGAACGTCCAGATGACGCTCGTCGCGTTCAGCGCCGGTGACGGCGGATCGGCACCCCCGCGTACCGTCTGGCTGCCTGGCCACTGATGGCCGGCACCGTCGATGGTGATCAACGTGACGCCGCGACCGTCGGCGCATGCGGCGCTCGACGTCGACACCGGTCCGTCGGTACTGACGGCCGGCGGTGCGCATCGATCCACCCTGCGCCAGAACGCGTTGACGTCAGGAACGGATGGGCCGTCGATGCCCGCAACGCCAGCCCCTGGTTGACCGTCATAGCGGATGTTCCGGTCCGCGTTGCCGTGGACGTGCACCACCGACGTGGGGCGAGGCGACGGGCATGGGTCGAGTTGGGTGGCCGCGTCAGGTCCGATCGCCGCGAACAGATCCGTGTTGCAGGCCAACGTGTACGCCATCATGCCGCCGTTGCTGATGCCCGTCGCGTAGACGCGCGCCGGATCGATCGCAACGTTGGCGCCGACGTCGCCGACCACCGCACCGATGAACCCGACGTCGTCGATGTTCTGTCGCGCGGGTCGTCCGCAGCAGCCGTTGACGTTCCAGGCCCTCCCGACACCGTCCGGATAGGCCACGACGAACTTTGCGCCGTCGGCCAATTCATCCCAGCCGTAGGACCTTTCGGCCTGCTGCGCACTGCCGAAGCCGCCATGCAGCATGACGACCAGCGGTGCAGGCGAGGCGACGCCATCGGGAATGTAGAGCCGGTACCCGCGATCCAGCCCGCCGAAGCTCAGTGAGTGAGCCGTCGAACCCGCCCGGAAATCCGGCAGCGACGCCGACCCGGATGCCGCGCAGCCTGCGACCACTAGCAGCGCCGCGAAGAGGGCGGTCAGCCTGGTGGCCATCACTCCACGGTATTGATCATCGGGCGTTCTCGCCGCCATCCGTCGTAGCGGTTGATGGCCCAGATCACGGCAGCGGCGAACGCCCAGCCGAGCACGATGTCGACGACGTAGTGCTCGGCGGTGTAGACCAGCGTGAACGCCATGATCAGCACGTAGGCAACCAATACCGGCCGCCACCCACGGTGCACCCGGCGCCACAGGAATGCCGCGACCGCAGCCGTCATCCCTGCATGCAACGACGGAATGGCCGCGACCAGATTGACACTGGATTGGCCCTGGTCGATCAGCGCCGTGGCCGAGTGCAGATTCAACTTGCCCCAGCCGCGCGCAACGATCCGCTCCACCCACGCGTTGGCGCCGCCATGGCTGGTCTGCATGGCGCCGAGCAGGCCGCCGTCGGGCACGCCCCTGGCGGAGCGGAACATACATTGCGGGCTGGACGGGCCGCCTGCGACGTCGAGGGCGGTGCACCGGGCGGCAGCCCATGGCGGGGCAGCCGGCAGCAGCGCGTAGACGGCCAGCGCCGCGAACGACAAGCCGACGAACAACCGGACGAACGCCTTCCACTCGTCGCGGTTGCGCAGCCACAACACGCCGGCCACCACGTAGGGCAGGACGAAGAACGACATGTACACCGTGCTGATGGCGACCTCCCACCACGGCGCGGTCGGCATCTTCAGCCGCTCCTGCAGCCACACCGTCGGCATGGTGCCGAAGAACAGCCAGC
>JAOPVF010000120.1 GCA_025963195.1 Mycobacterium sp.
CCGAGCTCGTCACCGCCGACTCCGACGGACTCGACATCCTCGTCAACAACGCGGGCGCCACCTGGGGTGAGCCGCTGGAGACCTTCCCGGACTCGGCGTGGGACAAGGTGCTCGACCTCAACCTCAAATCGCCCTTCTGGCTCGTCCAGGCGCTGGTGCCCGCGCTCAAGCAGGTGGGTACGGCCGACGACCCTTCGCGGATCATCAACGTCGGCAGCATCGACGGAATCCACGTCCCGACGCTGCCGACGTACTCCTACTCCGCCAGCAAGGCGGCGCTGCATCAGCTGACCCGGGTACTCGCGCGTGAGCTGGGGCGCCAGCACATCACCGTGAATGCCGTTGCGCCGGGGCCGTTCCGCTCGAAGATGATGGCGGCGACCATCGATGCGTTCGGTGATGCGATCGCGGCAACGTCACCGCTCGGTCGCATCGGACGCGACGACGACATGGCCGGTGTCGCCGTGTTCCTCGCCAGCCGCGCGGGCTCCTACCTCACGGGGACGGTCATCCCGGTCGACGGCGGCATCGCGACGACCGCCACCGGGAGTTCGGTCTAGCTCGGTGGACGTGTCACGCCGCGAAGCCCTCAAATACGTTGCCACCGCACCCGGCGTCCTTGCGCTGGGGGCGGCGGCCGCGACACTCTCCGCCCAGAGGGCGTCGGCCGACGGCATGCAGCTGCTCGACTTCGCCGAGCGCTTGGTGCCTGCGGATCAGATCAAGTCCGCCGGCTACGACGGGGCACTCGTCTACGTCTCCGAGTTGCGGCCAGGTGCAGACTTCGACTTCAAGCCCGTCACCCGCGAGTACGTGGATTCGCTGCGTGCGCAGGGACTTCAGGTCGTCAGCTGCTACCAGTACGGCAAGCCCGGTTGGACGGCGACGCCGTCGGACTTCACCCGCGGGTACGACGGCGGCGTGGCAGACGCGCAGACGGCGCTACGGTTGCACGGCGCGGCCGGGGGCCCCGATTTGGCGCCGATCTTCTTCAGCGTCGACGAGGACATCAGCCTCAGTACCTGGAATGGCTTGGCAGTCACGTGGTTTCGAGGAATCAACTCAGTGCTGGGCGTGGCCCGCACCGGCGTCTACGGGTCCGCGAACGTCTGCGGATGGGCGATCCGGGACGGTGTGATCGGGCGCTCGACGACCGCGGGATACCGCTGGGCATGGCAGACCAGAGCGTGGTCCGGCGGGGCGCGTGAGCCCGCCGCCGTCCTGTACCAGTACGTGATCGTCACCGCAGCCGACCCAGGTGTCCTCCTCGGCGGAACCCACGTCGACGTCGACGAGGTCCTCGCCGCCGACTTCGGGCAGTGGGACCTCGCGAGATCATAGGAAGGTATGACCGATACGTGAGCACATCGCCAGATGCCCTCTTGCAGGAAATGCTCGATGAGTTTCAGTTGCGCAAGCTCGTGCACGGCTACTGCCGCGCGGTTGATCGTGGCGATATCGCGCACCTGCGAGGCCTCTACCACCACGACGCTCAGGACGACCATGGCACCTTCTCGACGGGCAGCGCCGAGCAGTTCATCAGCGTACTTGCCGCCGCCCGGCCCTACGTACGGTCGATGCAACACAACGTCACCACGGTGAACTTCGCCATCAGCGGAGACGTCGCCGAAGGCGAGATCTACACCATTTCGACGCACACGTTCACTGCCGGCGATCGGGACGTCGACGTCATCGTCGGGGGACGCTACCTCGACAAGTACGAGAAGCGGGATGGCTCGTGGAAGATCACCGAGCGGAAGATCGTCACCGACTGGGCCCACGTCAACGACCCGTCGTCGGTGGACCTGAGTCACCCGATCACCAGGGACACCTCCAAGGGTGCCCCTGACGCGAACGATCCGTCATACCAGTTCTTCTCGCTACTGCTCGGCGACGCGACGTAACGGTGTCGCCGACGTGGCTACCAGTTGCTCGGTGCGTAGTCCTTCAGGAAGCAGCCGTGCAGATCCTCGCCTGACTCCCCGCGGACGATCGGGTCGTACACGCGGGCGGCGCCGTCGACGAGGTCGAGCGGGGCGTGGAAGCCCTCCTCGGCGAGCCGCAACTTGGTCGGGTGTGGGCGCTCGTCGGTGATCCAGCCGGTATCGACGGCGGTCATGAGAATGCCGTCCTGCTCGAGCATCTCGGCCGCACTGGTGCGGGTGAGCATGTTCAGCGCGGCCTTGGCCATGTTGGTGTGCGGGTGACCCGGGCCCTTGTACGCCCGGCTGAACTGGCCCTCCATTGCCGACACGTTCACGACGTACTTGCGGCGGGCAGGTGATGCGGCCATGGCCGGCCGTAGACGGCTCACCAGAATGAACGGTGCGGTCTGATTGCACAGCTGAACCTCGAGCAGTTCCATCGCGTCGACCTCGTGCACGCACTGAGTCCAGCTGTTGATCGACGCGGTATCGGGCAACAGGCCACCGGCATCGATGGCGATGCCCGCGGCGATCCGGCCCGGGGACGCGCTGCGAGCAGTGAGCGCCAGCTCGGTCACCGCGTGCGGTGTCTGGTGCTCGCCGAGGCTCCCCGCGAGTGCTGCTGGGTGGGCGTCGCTGACGCGGTCGAACGTGATCACGTCGACGAGTTCCTGCGGCGGGGTGCGCTCCGCCTCGACGAGCGCGGCGTAGGACCCGGGCGCCCGGCGCACCGTCTGGGCCGCGTTGTTGATCAGGATGTCCAGCGGGCCCTGCGCGGCGACGGTGTCCGCGAGCGCGACGACCTGAGCCGGGTCCCGCAAATCGATGCCGACGATGCGTAGCCGATGCAGCCAGTCGGTACTGTCGGGCATCGCGCTGAACCGGCGCACCGCGTCGTTCGGAAAGCGGGTGGTGATGGTCGTGTGAGCGCCGTCGCGGAGCAGTCGCAGCGCGATGTACATGCCGATCTTGGCGCGGCCACCGGTGAGCAGGGCGCTCCTACCGGTGAGGTCGGTGCGAGCGTCGCGCTTTGCGCGGTTGAGCACGGCGCAGTCCGGGCACAGTTGGTGGTAGAACGCATCGACCACCGTGTGATGGCTCTTGCAGACGTAGCACGCGCGCGACCGGAGCAAAGTGCCTGCACTGGCGCCGACCGTCGTGGACACCAGCGGCAAACCCGCCGTCTCGTCATCGATGCGGCCGGGGGCACCGGTGGCGGTGGCGGCGATGACGGCGCGGTCGGAGGCCGCCACCGCGTCGCGCCTGGCGTCGCGGCGGGCCTTCTTGACCGACTTGAAGATGCCAGCGGTGGCCCGACGCACGGCGACGGCATCGGGATGCTCGGGCGGCAACGACTCGATGTCGGCCAGCACCTGCAGGCAGGTACTGAGCTTGTCCGGGTCGATCGCGCTCACGGTGGAAGGGTACGGCCTCTTCGCGTCACATCCGAATCACAAGCAGTAGGTTCAACGGTTTCGGTGCAGCGGCCGTTTCCCGAACACCGCACCCTAGACAGATCCAGAAGAGACGAATCTGCGTTCAATTCGTGCCTATTTCGTTGTGCCGCATATGAGTAAGCGCCGACAGAGTGTGTAACGGTAGTCGTTGGCCAGCTGGCCTCACTGCGAACCGGCACCGGCAGCAGTCGCCGATCTCACCTTGCGAGAAATGCACATGCGAAGTCCGACAGGTATCCGAGCAACTGCCGCGATCGGAGCTCTTACGGTTCTGGTGGCCTTGGTGGTGGCGCCGCGCGCGCTGGCCGACCCCGAAGGAAGTGTTGCATCACCGACCGATCCGTCGCCCGCGGAAGTGGTTGACTCATCGGGGACCTCGGCGCCGTTGGAGCAGACCGCGGGAGAAGTCGACGAGAAGTTTTCCGGCACAGTTCCTTTCAGTATCGAGGCAGTAAATCCATCGAATGGATCGACAGTCGGCGTCGCCAAGCCGATCGTCATCACCTTCACCGCGCCAATCGCAGACCGTGCGGCGGCCGAGGACGCGATCCACATCTCGTCGGATCCGCCTGTAACGGGAAAGTTCTATTGGAGGAACGACAGCCAGGTGCGGTGGCGGCCCTTTGCATTCTGGCCTGAACACACCACGGTGAACGTCGACGCGGCGGGCACCACGTCCAGCTTCATCACGGGAGACGCGCTGGTGGCCACGGCCGACAACGACATCCACCAGATGACGATCACGCGTAATGGCAACGTTGAACAGACATTTCCGATGTCGATGGGCAAGCCGGGCCATGACACCCCCGACGGCACCTACTACGTTCAGGACAAGTTCTCCGACGTCGTGATGGACTCCGAGACATACGGAGTTTCGAATGACTCGCCAGAGGGCTACCGCCTCCACGTCAAGCTGGCGGTGCAGATCGACAACAGCGGCAACTTCGTGCACAGCGCGCCCTGGTCGGTGGCCGATCAGGGAAACCGGAACGTGAGCCACGGCTGCATCAACATCAGTCCCGCAGACGCACAGTGGTTCTACGACAACTTCGGGGTCGGCGATCCGATCGTCGTCACGAATTCCGTCGGTAGCTACACACAAGACGACGGTGGCCAGGACTGGCAAATCGATTGACGATGGACAAGGAGTTGGTGGCTCCGCCTCCTTTGCTGTTCATTCCGGATTTGCAGGAAACGGTCGTTGGCTAGGCTCCTCGACGTCAGGGTGACATCGCGGACGGGGAGCCCACCATGAGCGAGCGTGAACGTATGAAGCAAGCCGCTGCTGCTACGGAAGCGGAGTATGCAGAAAGCGCCCGTCGGCTCCGGGAATTCGTCACCGAGGCGACGCTCTCCGACAACGACCTGCAGCGGATCGTCCGAGCAGCACGTCGCACCTCGACGTCAGGGCCATGGCCCCTGATCTTCGAACAGACTCCTTCGGATGCCTGCTACATCCTGCTCAGCGGGGAGGCGGCGGTGTATGTCGGTCAAGACCGCGTTGCCGTGGTGGGGCCGGGAGAGGTGATCGGCGAATCAGCGCTTCGCCGCGGAAAACTGCGGAATGCGACCGTGACGACGACCGGAAGGGCCGAGGTCCTGCATGTTGCACGCGACGACCTCGACCGCTTGCTCACACACATACCTGCGCTGCGCGGAATCATGGATGCCACTGTCGCGCGCCACATGCCCGGGGAATCCGTCGAGTCGAGTTGACGGGCCCTATTGCCCGTCTACGAGCGCGTCAGAGCTGACCCAGCGGTCGACAGACATTCGATAGCGCGTTCCAGTAC
>JAOPVF010000142.1 GCA_025963195.1 Mycobacterium sp.
GCTATGCCGAGGTCGGTCTTGCAGACGGACCGGACCTGAAACTGCACGAACAGATTGGCCGTCTGGCCGACTACATCCGCACACACGTGATGGGCAACTTCAAGCAGGCATTCGGGCGCACCCGGTCCTCACCGATATGTGTCTTTGCCGGGGTCCTGCGCCGCCAGCCCGTACATAGCGCTGATACGTTCGCACTGCACCGCTCAAACATATTCACGGCTGCTAGCTCGGATGCGACCAGCGCCGGGCGTGTTGAAGCGCAGCGTTGGCTCGGCTCTACTCGCCAAGTACGTCGAGCGGCTGCTCGGTTACGCGGGCACACCGTCCGAATGACCTGAATCGCCGATTTCAGCGGGTGTGCGATGGCCGCTGGGCCACCATCGGCGCAGTTCAGGGGTAGCGGGTCGAGCGGGCAATAACGGCAACGCCCGTGTGGTTCATACTGAAGAGCACTGAACGATGGTCCCGGCAGGGACCGGCAAGGGTGGCACTGATGACGAGGCTCGATTCGGTCGAACGGGCGCTGGCCGACATTGCGGCGGGCAAGGCCGTCGTCGTCATCGACGACGAGGACCGCGAGAACGAGGGCGACCTGATCTTCGCCGCCGAGAAGGCGACTCCCGAGCTCGTCGCCTTCATGGTCCGCTACACGTCCGGCTATCTCTGTGTGCCGCTCGACGGCGACATCTGCGACCGACTCGGGCTGCTGCCGATGTACGCGGTCAACCAGGACAAGCACGGCACCGCCTACACCGTGACGGTGGACGCGAGGGCGGGTGTCGGAACCGGCATCTCGGCATCCGACCGGGCGACCACGATGCGCCTGCTCGCCGATCCGACCGCCACGGCAGAGGAGTTCACCAAGCCCGGCCACGTTGTTCCGTTGCGCGCCAAGGACGGTGGCGTGCTGCGCAGGCCCGGCCACACCGAGGCCGCAGTCGATCTGGCGCGGCTGGCCGGTCTTCAGCCCGCGGGTGCGATCTGCGAGATCGTCAGCCAGAAGGACGAAGGCGCGATGGCGCAGACCGACGAATTGCGGGTCTTCGCCGACGAACACGATCTTGCGCTCATCTCCATCGCCGACCTCATCGAGTGGCGGCGCAAGCACGAGCGGCACATCGAGCGCATCGCCGAGGCGCGGATTCCCACCCGCCACGGCGAGTTCCGTGCGGTCGGCTACACCAGCATCTACGAGGACGTCGAGCACGTCGCCCTCGTCCGCGGCGACATCTCCGGCCCCGAGAGCGATGGCCACGACGTCCTGGTCCGCGTGCACTCCGAGTGCCTGACCGGTGACGTGTTCGGCTCGCGCCGCTGCGATTGCGGGCCCCAGTTGGATGCCGCGATGGAGATGATCGCGCGCGAGGGCCGAGGTGTGGTGCTCTACATGCGCGGGCACGAGGGACGCGGCATCGGGCTGATGCACAAGCTGCAGGCGTACCAGTTGCAGGACGCCGGGGACGACACCGTCGACGCCAACCTCAAGTTGGGCCTGCCCGCGGACGCCCGTGACTACGGCATCGGCGCGCAGATCCTGGTCGATCTCGGCATCCGGTCCATGCGCCTGCTGACCAACAACCCCGCCAAGCGGGTCGGCCTCGATGGCTACGGCCTGCACATCATCGAGCGGGTGCCGTTGCCGGTGCGCGCCAACGCCGAGAACATCCGTTATCTGATGACCAAGCGCGACAAGATGGGCCACGATCTGACCGGCCTCGACGACTACGACGAGTCGGTACCCACGGACGGCTACGACGAGGCCGTCTACCTGCTCGGCGATCGCCTGCCTCCGACGGCATCCGATTCCGGGGGCACGCCGTGAGCGGCGGCGCAGGTGTGCCGGACCTGCCGCGGGTCGACGCATCCGGCGTGACCTTGGCCATCGTGGCAAGCACCTGGCACGAGCAGATCTGCAATGCCTTGCTGGACGGTTCGCTGCGCGTCGCCAAGGACAGCGGCGTCTCCGAGCCCACCGTGGTTCGGGTGCTCGGCGCCATCGAGATCCCGGTCGTGGCACAGGCTTTGGCGAAGGACCACGACGCGGTCGTGGCGCTCGGTGTGGTGATTCGCGGCCAGACACCGCATTTCGACTACGTCTGCGACGCGGTTACCCAGGGTCTGACCCGGGTGTCGCTGGACTCGTCGAAGCCCGTGGCCAATGGTGTGCTGACCACCAACGACGAGAAGCAGGCCCTCGACCGCGCCGGTCTGCCCGGCTCGGCGGAGGACAAGGGCGCTCAGGCCGCCGCGGCCGCGCTGTCCACCGCGTTGACGCTGCGTGACCTGCGCGCCCGATCGTGACCGGTCCTGACTCTCCTGAGTGGGACCTCGAGGTCCGGCCTCACCTCACGCCGTACTTCGCCTACGCCGCCGCCTTCCTGATCGCCGCGGCCCACATCGCGGTGGGCTTCCTGCTCAAGGTCGGGACGTCGGGCGTGATCTTCCAGACCTCCGATCAGGTCGCGATCGGGTTGCTCGGCGTGATCATCGGTTGCCTGGTTCTGCTGTTCGCCAGGCCCCGGTTACGTGTCGGCGCAACGGGCATAGCGGTGCGGAACCTGTTGACCTACAAGTTGATTCCATGGTCAGAGGTCGTCGACGTGTCGTTCCCGCTCGGTGCGCGGTGGGCGCGCGTCGACCTGCCCGACGACGAGTACACGCCGGTGATGGCGATCCAGGCCGTCGACAAGGACCGGGCCGTGGCGGCCATGGACCGGGCGCGCGAACTGGTGGTCCGCTACCGCCCCGACGTCAGCCCACGCTCAACGACATCGTGATCTCGTTGGCTTGACCTGCGGGCTTCCCATTGGCGTTGGCCACACCGAATCCCAGGCGCTCGTAGACGGCGCGCGCGGCGGCGTTGTCCTGGCTGACCCGCAACGTCACCATGCGGGCGTCCTGAGCGCGGGCCCAGTCGACGGCAGCGGTCAGCAAGGTGGCGGCCAGGTCATGACCACGGGCGGACGGTGCCACCCACAGCGAGTACAGGTAGACGGACTCGACGCTCTCGCGCTGCGCGCCGACCAGGCCCACCAGATGGTCGTCGATGGCTGCCGCGAATTGCGCATGGACGCGCAACCGGCGCCGCCACTGAGCTGCGGTGAACGACATCTCCTGCCGGTACTGGGGGTCGTCCGTCCCGAGTGTGTCCGCGAGCGCCCGCAGCCGGAGGTTGGCGAACACCCGCCAATCCGACTCGTCGAGTTGGGCGACCCGTGGGGCACTCATGCGGCGTCGCACGGCTCCGTCCATCCAATACGGTAGAATTCGCTGACAGTGACCGATTTTCGCACGTCGACGACACTGGCCTTGGCGCCCTCGTCGACACATCGGATACACGGAATCGATACTCCGCTCATCCCGGTGACGCAAGTCATCGAACGATTGGGCTCGCAGCCCACCATCACGATCCCGATGATCGCCGGCTGGGCGCCCGACGTCGACCGCATCTGGCGCTACCTCAACGAGCCTGCCGAATTCTTCGGCCTCCCGATAGCGGACCGGGACGCGCTGAACGCCGCACTCGACCGGTTCGCACGCGTCACCGCGGGACGGGACCGTGCACTGATCGCGGCCACCGTGACGCTGCTGGACATCGATGGCAGGTCTGACTTCGTCGTCACGGGCGCCGTGGTGGATCCGATCGTTTCGACGGCCGTGGCCGTTGCCTGCTGCGATCCGGGACCGCAGGTCGCACGCAGCACCGATCCACTGTGGTTGCGGATGGCGGCCCGCACGGCGAGCCGCGCCCCGGTCGACCAGCTCCAGCGGTGGTTGAACGGCGGTGGCCACGCCGACGGAACGCTTGCGGGTATCCCAATGCTCGGCGCGCTCGTCTTCGACACCGCCACCGGGCTGGTGGGCATCGACAACCCCGAGCCCACCTCCATCCTCGACCTACTCGACCGATGCGGAGGCACCACCGGCATCCGCCGGGTCGACGCCCGCCCGGCCGGTGCCGACGCCGCATGGTGGATCTCACCGAGTTTCCAGACGCATCCGGTGGCGAGCATCGGCGACACGGTCTTCGACGTCGATACCGAGCGCCGCCCACCGTTCCTGGAGATGCGATGAACTTCGACCCGAAGTCCTTCTCCAGGCTGACGATCGACGGCTACGACGTCACCGAAGGTGCGTTCACCGCGCGCTACACGCTGCGTGGTTCCGACCCCGCCGACGACGTGTCGTTCACCGAGGCGGTGAACTTCGGTACGGCACTACAGAAGCCGCCGGATGACCGGCTGCTGCGGCTGCTGACGTTGACGTGCGTGCCGAGTTACTACAAGGCCGCCGCCCCGCCCCGGATCGAAATCGCCTTCCCAACATCCGATTTCGAGCGGACCTACCTCCGTGAACTCATCGCCGGTGGGCTCGGTGAGTTCGCCTATCGCAACGATCTGCCCGACGCGCTCACGCCCGACGTCACGGGTCCGGAGGCCGGGCCGACGTCCGGCGTCGGGGACGAGGGTTGGGACGGCACGCGCACGCCGCTGGTACCCGTTGGCGGCGGCAAGGATTCGGTGGTGACCATCGAGGCCCTCAAGCGACACGGTGCGCGCCCGATGTTGTTCCACGTCAACAAGTTCGATCCGATCGACCGGTGCATCGAGGTCAGCGGACTGGACAGCACACATGTGACCAGGACGGTCGCTCGGCGGCTGATCGAAGCCAACGACGACGGGGCCTACAACGGCCACGTCCCCGTCACGGCGATCAACAGTGTCATCGGGCTGATCGTCGCCGACGCCAACGGGCTTGGCCCCGTCGTGCTGTCCAACGAGCGGTCCTCCAACATCGGCAACGTCAGTTGGATGGGCCGCGACATCAACCACCAGTGGTCGAAGAGCATCGCCTACGAGACACTGCTGCGGAACACCTTGTCGCAGTACGGCATGAACCCGGACCGGTACTTCTCACTGCTGCGCGGCCTTTCGGAATCCGAGATCGCCGACCGGTTCCGCAACAGCCCCGAGTACTTCCGGGTGTTCATCAGCTGCAACCGGCCCTTCGCGCTCGACGCCGGGCGTCGTGGCGCGACGTGGTGTGGGCATTGTCCCAAGTGCCTCTTCGTGTTCGCGCTCATGGGGCCGCGTCTCGGCCGCGCCGAGGTGGAGGCGATCTTCGGCCACAACCTGTTCGCGGACAACGACAATCGACCGGGTTTCGCCGACATCGTCGGGTTGGGTGTGCACAAGCCCTTCGAGTGCGTCGGGGAGTACTACGAGGCCGCGGAGTCGTTGGTTTCGATCTTGGACGACGACGACTGGCGGGACCTGCCGCTGGTGGAGGAGTTCCGGGCTCGGCGTGTCGAATTGGAGGCCGTCGCCGCAACGGCCGACACGAGCCCGGACGTCCACTACGTGCCCGCGCAGTACGCGTCGACCCTGGATGACCGAGATGGCGCCGTCCCAAAGCGCTGAGCTGGCCGGGCTGGTCGTCGGCATCTGGGGCTTCGGCCGCGAGGGCGTGTCGATGGCCAGGACTGCAGCCGCCGCGGGAGCGGCCCGCATCGAGGCCGTCGACGACGTGGGCCGGGGCCGCCTCGAGGTGCCTGCCGACATCGCGGGCGTCACCGTCCATCGCGGAGCGGAACACCTGAATCGCCTGCGCGACTGCGACATCGTGTTCATCAGCCCCGGGGTGCCGTGGCGGCAGCCCGTCTTCGCCGAACTGCGGGCCACGGGCGCGCGCATCTCGAGTGCTGCCGATTGGTTCGTGTCGCGCCACGGCACGCAGACCATCGGCGTCACGGGCACCAAGGGCAAGAGCACCACGGCGTCGTTCCTCAAACACCTGCTCGTCGGGCTCGGCGTCGATGCGGTGGTGGCCGGAAACATCGGCACCCCACTGTCGGACCTGTCACCGGACCCCGACGCGATCGTGGTCGCCGAGTTGTCGAGCCAGCAGGCCGCGCTGTTGACCACCTCGCCCGCAGTGGCCGTCGTGACGAATCTCTACGAAGACCATTTGGATTGGCACGGTGGCACCGATCCCTACTATCTGGCAAAGGCCAACGTCTTTCGCAACGGAGCACGGACGTTGGTGTCCACTCCCGACGCGATCGCGGCCTTCCAACGCAGCGGCGTGACCACGTTCCCGCCGTCACTGCGGCTCGTCGACCCCGCGACGGTCCGCCGGCCGGCGGGCACGTCACTGATGACCTACGAACACAACGTCGTCAACGGTGCCCTCGCGGTCCTTGCCGCCGAGGAGATCCTCGGCCGACCGGTCACGCCGGACGAGGCCGATGGTGCCCGCGAAACGTTCGTGGGTCTGCCGCACCGGCTGCAGACCGTGCGGACCACCGGGCGGACCAGGTGGATCGACGACACGTTGGCGACGACGGGGGAGAGCGTGGTCGCGGCGCTCAAGTCGATGCGGCCCGACGACAACATCGCGCTGATCGTCGGCGGCATGGACCGGCACCTGAACTACGACCAAGTCGACGAATACCTCTGCGGCGGTGCTCGTCGGGTGACCTTGATCCAGGCGCCGAGCAACGGCACGGTGATCGGACGTGGGTTCGCGAATGAGCATCCATCGGATACCCACGTGGTGGACGGTCTCGACGAGGCGGTACGTGTGGCCGCGGCGCTGCCCGACGTCGACGTCGTGCTGCTGTCGCCAGGAGCGGCCAGCTACGACCTGTTCGTGAACTACGAGGCGAAGGGCGCCGCGTTCTGCGGCTTCATCGACGGCCTCGGATGATCGGTCAGCGGCCGGTGTCGCCCATCACCAAGCCCTCGCGGCGCGGGTCGGCGCCGCCCACCCAGCCTGTCACATTCCCCGAGTCGCTTCGCTCCTGCCCGCCGGGGCCGGTCCGCACGATTGCGGACAGTCCGCTGGACTGGTCGGCGAGGTTGACGTCGTGTCCGAGGCGGCGCAGCCCCTGAACCAGCGGGTCGTGGTCGCCAGCCAATCCGGGCGGGCCCGCGGTATCGATGTCGGGATGCTCACCGCCGACGTTGGTCTTCGGCGAGTTCGCCGCTCCGAAGTCGACGGCCGATACCGCCTGCTGCGGGTCGAGGCCCCAATCCTCGATGCCCACAATGGTTTTCACCACGAACTGGATGATCACCGAGCCACCGGGTGAGCCCAGCACCGCGTACAGCGGACCCCTTGCACCGGCCTGATCCGATTCGAACATCAGCGTCGGCGCCATCGAGCTGCGTGGCCGCTTGCCCGGCTGGACCCGGTTCGCCACCGGCACTCCGTCGGGATCCACTGGCTCCGTGGAGAAGTCGGTGAGCTGGTTGTTCAGAATGAATCCGTCCACCATGTGAAACGACCCGAACGCCGACTCCACGGTGGTGGTCAGTGACGCCGCGTTGCCCTGCGCGTCGACGACGCTGATCTGGCTGGTGCCGTGCTCGGGAATGGGCGGCGCGGGCGTGGTCGGCGATCCGAAGTCGCCAGGCTTCGCGGTGCCCATGGTGCGCTGCTCGGAGATCAGTGCGGCGCGTCCCGCCAGGTAGTCGCTGTTCAGCAGCGAGTTCGGCGAACCGCCGGGCAGCGGCACGAAATCGGTGTCGGCGACGTACTTGTCGCGATCGGCGTACGCCAGCCGCTCGGCCTCCGAGACGAGGTGGACACCCATCACGGACGGCCGGCCGCCGTTGAGATCGACGTCGGTGGGTTTGTGGTCAGCCATCGCAAGGTGCTCGAGAACCCCAAGGGTCGAGGCGACCGCGATACCCCCGGAGGACGGCGGCGGCATACCGCAGATCTCCTTGCCGCGGTAGGGAGTGCACAGTGGCTCGCGCTTCTTCACGGCGTAACCGGACAGGTCCTCGACGGTGATCAGGCTCGGGGTGCGGCCACCGGACGCATCGGCTGCTGCCGCCACGATGGAGTGGGCGACGTCGCCCGTGTAGAAGGACTTGGGGTCGGATGCGATGACGCCCAACGTCTTCGAATAGGCCGGATTCGTAAGTCGGGTGCCAGCGGACTTCGGGCTGCCATCGGCGTTGAGGAAGTAGGCCGATGCGTTCGCGTCGACATTCAGCTCCGGTGCCGAATCCGCGATCGCGGCAGCCAGCCTCGGGCTGACGTCGAATCCGTTGTCGGCCAGCGAGACAGCAGGATCGAACAGCTCGCGCCAGGCCGTCTTGCCGTGCTCGGCGTGCATTTCCTGGAGAAGTGCCAGGATGCCGGGTACCCCGATGGAGCGGCCGGAGGCCCTGGCGTCAGGCTTGGGCTCGGTGCGGTCGGTGTCGGAGATCCAGCGCAGGTAGTTCTCGGTGGCCGCCGCCGGTGCGACCTCCCGTCCGTCGTAGGCCTGCACGCCACCGGACGAGGCGTCGTAATACAGCAGGAATCCGCCACCCCCGATCCCCGACGACTGCGGCTCGACGAGGCCGAGCACGGCCTGCGCGGTGACGAGCGCATCGGCTGCGGTGCCACCGTCGCGCAACACTTCGCACGCCTCCTGCGTTGCCAGCGGATTCGCCGTGGCCACCGCGTAGCGACTGGTCCGCACCGCGGTCATGTCCTTGCGGTAACCGGTGGCGACCTCCGGGTTGGTGGAGATGTTCTGGGAGGTGGAGGGTGCTGTCCCTGATGAAGGCACGGCAGGCGCCGGTGACTTCGGGGCGGGCGTGCCGTTGGCGACGATCTCGCACGGGCCCGCCGCAGCAGGCGGTGCGTTCTCTTCTGCGCCGCATCCGGACAGGACCAGGACGACCCCCACCAGCAGGGCCGTCGCCTTTGTCGGGGGCGAGATCCGCATCACTCGACGGTAGTTCATCGGTATGGTCTCCGGGCGAAGTCGGCCTGCCGATTCGG
>JAOPVF010000146.1 GCA_025963195.1 Mycobacterium sp.
CATCGCGAAACTGCTTGGCATCCAGCACTTCGTGGCCACCGTCAACAAGATCGACCTGGTCGACTTCGACGCAGGCCGGTTCGCCGAGGTCGAGTCGGAGTTGGCTCAGATGGCCGCCCGACTCGGCGGCGCGGAACTGTCCGTCATCCCCATCGCCGCCAAGCTCGGCGACAACGTGGTGCACCGCTCGGACCACACCCCCTGGTACACCGGGCCGACCCTGCTCGAGTACCTCGAGGGCATCGAATTGTCCGCGCCGAACCCCGAGGCCGCCAAGCTGCGGTTACCCATCCAGTGGGTGTCCCGCCCGACCACCGACGAACGCCGCCGCTACACCGGGCGGTTGGCGGCCGGGACGCTGAGCGTTGGCGACTCCGTCGTCTCGCTGCCTGCAGGCACCCGCTCCACCGTCACCGCCGTCGACACCCTCGACGACTCGCGGACGACGGCCGTTGCGCCGCTGTCGATCTCGGTCGAGCTCGCCGACGACATCGACGTTGCCCGTGGTGACGTACTGGTCAGCGGCGACGAGAACGCGACGCTGCCCATACTGTCCCGCGAGCTCGACGCGACCGTGTGCTGGTTCAGCGAGACCCCGCTGCGGGCCGGTGACCGGGTCGCGCTGAAGCAGACCTCGAAGACGGTGCGGGCTACGGTGCAGGCGCTGCACACGCGGCTGGACCCCGAAACGCTCGACGAGCTGGACAATCCGGTCGAGTTGTTGCTCAACGACATTGGTGCCGTGACCTTGCGCACCAGCTCGATCGTCGTGGCCGATCCCTACACCGACAATCGGGACAGCGGCGCCTTCATCCTGATCGACGAGACCTCCAACGAAACCGTCGGTGCTGGCACGATCGTCGAGCCGCGCGAGGTCAAGCCGGGGGCGCAGACCCGCAACGACATTCGTTGGCATCCGTCCTCACTGGATCGCGACTACCGGTGGTCGTCCACCACCCAGCGCGGCGCCACCATCTGGTTCACCGGCCTTCCCGCATCGGGCAAGTCGACGGTGGCCGTCGCCGTCGAACGCGCACTCGTCGAATCCGGTGACGTCGCGTACCTGTTGGACGGCGACAACATCCGGCACGGCCTGTCCGACGATCTCGGCTTCTCCCCCGGTGACCGCGCCGAGAACATCAGGCGGGTAGGACATCTCACCCGGCTGTTCGCCGACGCCGGGGTGGTCGCTCTGGCCTCCCTGGTGTCGCCACTGAAGTCCGATCGCGAGATCGCAAGGGCCCTCAGCGACGCCGCCAAACTACCGTTCATCGAGGTACACATCTCGACGTCGGTGGCGGAGTGCGAGAAGCGCGACCCGAAGGGCCTCTACGCTCGCGCCAGGGCCGGCGAGCTGAAGGGGCTCACGGGTGTCGACGCGCCATATGAGGCCCCTGAGAATCCGGATCTGGTGCTCGACACCACCGGCGCCGACATCGACGAGTTGGTGGCCAAGGTGCTCGAGGTGCTGAGGGTGAAGCGGGACGGGTCCTAGCCCACTCGCGCCACGACGAACACCCGCCGGAACGGGAACAGCGTCGTGCCATCCGGCCGGACGGGATACGCCTCGGCCAGCAGCGGAATGATGGCCTGGCGGTACTGCTGCCACGCCTCTTCCGTCAGCCTCTCCTTCACCTGGGTGAGCGCAGTGCCCGTAATCCAGTCCAACACCGGTGTCTCGCCGGTCAATTGGTGGATGTAGGTGGTCTCCCACGCATCCACCGTGGAACCGGTGTCGGTGAGCAGGCCGGTGTACCAGCTCGGCGTCTGGACGACGTGCTCGTCCCTCCACGGCATGTCCCGCAACGGATTCGAGAACGGCACGCGGCGTGCCACCTCGCGCACCGCCTGATGCGACGGTGCGTCGAAGTTCCCGGGTACCTGCATCGCGATCCACGCACCCGCGGGCAGCTCGCCAGCCCAACGGACCAGCAGCTCGGCATGCTCGGGCACCCACTGCAGCGCGGCATTGGAGACCACGACGTCGGTATCGGGCTTGGGCGACCAGTCCGAGATCGAACCGACGACGGCGTCGACCCCCCGTTCGCGTGCCGCCTCGACCATCTCGGGCGAGCTGTCGACGGCTTCGATGGCGGCGTCGGGCCACCGCTGCGCAAGTGTCTCCGTGAGGTTGCCCGGGCCGCACCCGAGGTCGACGACGCGACGTGGTGCCGCTGCACCCACGCGGGACAACAGGTCGAAGAACGGCCGCCCGCGGTGATCGGCGAAGGCCAAGTACGCGTCGGGATTCCACATGGGGCTGATTGTCCTCCTCGCGTGCGGGCTGCCATCATCACCGGCGTGATCGAAGAGTCAACGGCCGTACGTCGGGTCTGGGAGTCTCTGGGGCTGCCCGGCATCATCGACGTCCACACGCACTTCATGCCCAAACAGGTGATGGACAAGGTGTGGCAGTACTTCGACTCCGCAGGGCCGCTGGTCGGGCGGGCGTGGCCGATCGCGTACCGCACCGACGAGGCGCAGCGGCTCGAGACGTTGCGGGCGTTCGGCGTCCGCAGCTTCACGTCGCTGGTCTATCCACACAAGCCGCAGATGGCGGCATGGCTGAACCAGTGGGCGGTCCAGTTCGCGTCGAGCACCCCGGATTGCCTGTCCACCGCGACCTTCTACCCAGAACCCGACGCGGCGCAGTACGTCAGCGCAGCCATCGAGAACGGCGCGCGGGTCTTCAAGGCACACGTTCAGGTCGGCCGCTACGACCCGACGGATCCGCTGCTGGACGACGTCTGGGGCGTCATCGACGACGCGCGCATCCCCGTCGTGATCCACTGTGGGTCGGGCCCACAGCCGGGCGAGCACACCGGGCCGGACCCCATCCGCGCGGTGCTGGCCCGACACCCCGGCCTGCGCCTGGTCATCGCGCACATGGGCATGCCCGAGTACACCGATTTCCTGGACGTCTGCGAGCAGTACGACGAAGTGCGGCTCGACACCACGATGACGTTCACCTCGTTCATCGAGGAGACCATGCCGTTCCCGCCCGCGGAGTACCCGCGACTGCGCGGGCTTGGCGATCGCATCCTGCTCGGCAGCGACTTCCCCAACATCCCACACGGTTACCTCGAGGCGTTGACGCCGCTGACCCGGCTCGACGGCATCGACGACGCCTGGTTGCGCGGCGTCCTACACGACAACGCGGCCGCCCTCTTCGGGCTCGCCCACAGCTAGCTGGCAGCCAGACAGACGAAACTCGACCGCCGTGACCACACGGTGGCCCCGCCTGGCTCTGGCTGCCCTGATGGCCTGCACGGCTGCGCTGTACCTGTGGAACCTCTCGGCGACCGGCTACGGCAACACCTTCTATGCCGCCGCCTCCCAGGCTGGTGCGCAGAGCTGGTCGGCGTGGTTCTTCGGCGCGCTGGACGCCCGCGGCTTCATCACCGTCGACAAGCCGCCGGCAGCGCTCTGGGTGACCGGTCTCTCGGTGCGTCTCTTCGGC
This sequence comes from Mycobacterium sp., assembly GCA_025963195.1. Lineage (GTDB taxonomy): Bacteria > Actinomycetota > Actinomycetes > Mycobacteriales > Mycobacteriaceae > Mycobacterium. The sequence goes on from JAOPVF010000146.1 coordinate 3,461, forward strand.
ATGAACAGCTGGTCGGTGCTCGTCCCGCAAGCCCTGATGGGCGTGACCGCGGTTGCCGTGCTGTTCGCCACGGTGCGCCGCACCACCCCGGATCGCGCGCAGGGCACCGCTGCCGGGATCGTGGCCGGTGCGGTGCTGGCGTTCACCCCGGCAGCGGCGCTGATGTTCCGCTTCAACAACCCCGACGCATTCCTGGTGCTGTTGTTGGTGATCGCGGCCTACTGCCTGACCCGCGCGGTGGCGACGGCGTCGTGGCGGTGGCTCGCCCTCGTTGGCGCCGTGATGGGTGCGGCGTTCCTGACCAAGATGCTGCAGGGCTTCCTGGTGTTGCCCGGTTTCGCCGCAGCGTATCTGCTTGCCGCCCAGACGAGTTGGCGCAATCGTGTCGTGCACCTCACCGCGGCGACTGGTGTGCTGGTCATGGCTGCCGGATGGTGGGTGGCCGTCGTGCAGGCGATCCCCGCCGGGTCCCGGCCCTACGTCGGCGGCTCGAAGGACGACACCGTGCTCGACCTCGCATTCGGATACAACGGGCTCAGCCGCATCCTTGGCAACGATGCAGGGGCCGACTCGCAATGGGGCGGCGCGACGTTTCGGCCACCGAGCGCCACGACAGGCCTGCACCGGCTGTTCACGGGAGAGTTCGGCAACGAGATCTCCTGGCTGCTTCCCGTCGCGCTCTTCGCCGTCGTGTTCGGCGGATATCTGTGGGCGCGTGGATGTCTCAGCCTCGACGAACGGGCGGCCTACGTGGCATGGAGCGGGTGGCTGCTGGTGACGGGCGTGGTGTTCACGTTCATGAACGGCACCGTGCACCCCTACTACACCGTGGCACTGGCACCGGCCGTCGCGGCACTGGTGGGGCTGGGGTCGGCGTGGGCATGGCGCACGCACTCCGGCTGGGATGGTCGCATCGCGCTTGCCATCATGCTCGGCCTTGCGGCTTGGTGGTCGGTGAACTTGTTGAACCTCAACCATTTCGGGCCGACCTGGACCCCGACGTTGATCATGGCTCTCAGCATCACCGGGATTGCGGCTGCGCTGATCGGCAGCCGACGATGGTCGGTGGCCGGTGCCCTTGCCGGTGGGTTGGGCGCCGCCGCGGGAACGGTCGCCTTCTCCGTCGCGACGGCGATGACACCGCACCACGGGGCGATTCCCAATGCGGTGAGTCCGGTGCACCACGTCACCCAGCGCGGCGTCGAGGCGCAGAATCTGGCGGAGCAGTTCGCGGTCGGCGGCTGGATGGGTGACGAGGCATCCAACCGCGACCTCGCCGACCTGCTCCGCGCCACGCACACGCCGTGGTCGGCGGCCACGAACGGATCGCAATCCGCAGCGGCGCTCGAGATCTCGTCGGGCACGTCGGTGATGGCGATCGGCGGCTGGGCCGGCGATCCTGCGCCCACCCTTGAGCAGTTCATCGCCGACGTTCGTGCCGGGAAGGTCACCTACTACGTCGAGGCGGGCAAGGGCGGCGCCGCCGAACCGCAGGGCAAGGGCATCCGGTCGGAGAACCACTCCGCGTCCCACACCCGCGAGATCGCCGACTGGGTGGCCGCGCACTATCCGGCCACGACGCTCGGCGAATCGCTGCTTTACCGCCTCGTATGACCTGAAACCCGGGATACAGTCGGATGTGCCCAGTTCACCGTCGAACGCAGCTCCGGTCGACCCGCCGATCCCAGTTCCGGACGTCGAGGGGGCCGACGCCACCCGCGGTGGCCTGCCAAGACGGTCCGATCTCAGCCTCCGACAGAAGCTCATCGTCGACTCCTCGGCGATGGCCGACGTGGGCCTGCGCACTGCGATCGCCTCCCTCGTCGGCGCGGCGATGTTGCCGAAGATCGCGACGGCCGCCGTTCGGCCGATGAGCGCCAGGGCCGAGCGTGAGGCGCTGCGGTTCTACGCCGACATCGGCGCGGCACAGGACCCAGAGTTGTCGTTCCCAGCACCCCTGGAGCCACCCCGGGTGTCGTCGAGGCCTGCCAACCCGGTCGCCGAATGGATTGCGCACGGCCACGTCCACAACATCAAGTTCAAGAGCAGCTTCTCGGCGATCAACCCCGCCGTACGCGAACAGCGTGCCGGATACGCGCGCAACAACGTCGTCCGCGCGCAGCACTGGGTGCACGACGACGGACCACGCCCCACCCTGTGTGTGATCCACGGATTCATGGGATCGGCGTACCTGGCGAACGGCCTGTTCTTCGCGCTGCCGTGGTTCTACCGGTCGGGCTACGACGTCCTGCTGTACACACTGCCGTTCCACAGCGCCCGCGCCGAGAAGTTGTCGCCCTTCAGCGGCCACGGCTACTTCGCGGACGGCTTCGCCGGATTCGCCGAGGCGATGGCTCAGGCCGTGCACGACTTCCGTTCGGTCATGGACTATCTCGAATACACCGGAGTG